>CAXSIB010000054.1:0-12527 GCA_964237095.1 uncultured Actinomycetales bacterium | reverse complement strand
CGAAGGTGTGCCACTCCCAGTTGTCCTCCTCGACGTTGGCGAGGGCGGCGCACATGCCGCCCTGCGCCGCGCCGGTGTGGGACCGGGTCGGGTAGAGCTTGGTCAGGACCGCGGTGCGGGCCGAGCCCGCGGACTCCAGCGCCGCCCGCATCCCGGCGCCGCCGGCCCCGACGATCACCACGTCGTAGTCGTGCCTGGTCACCATGCGGGACTCCTCCTGCTCGGCGTGGGGGTGCTGACGGTCACGCGGGGACGGGGCATCAGTGGGCCCGGCACTGGGCGAGGGTCGACGCCGGGTCGATGCACGGGTCGAAGGTGAAGATGGTCAGCGCGCCGCACGCGAGGACGACCGCGGTCGCGGTGAGGAGCAGCAGGAGCAGGCCGAAACGGAGCCGCGGCTTCCGGACGTAGTCGTTGATGACCGTCCGGAGGCCGTTGGCGCCGTGCAGCTCCGCGAGGAACAGCATCAGCAGGTCCCAGACCTGCCAGACGGGGTTCTCCCACTTGCCGACCACGAAGTTGAAGGAGACCCGGTCGACGCCGGTGCCCGGGATCAGGTTGACGAACAGGTGCCCGAACACCAGGACCAGCAGCAGCACGCCCGACGCCCGCATGAAGAGCCAGCTGTACAGCTCGGAGTTGCCCCCCGCCCGCTTCGTCCGCGGCCGCTCCAGCAGCGGGGCCGGCGCGGTGGCGGCGCTCACGTGGCGCCGCCGAAGACGTGGATCAGCTGGACCACCGTGAAGGGGATCATCACGACCACGAACGCGACCGCGACGACCCACAGCATCCGGCGCTGGTGGCGCGGGCCCTGGGACCAGAAGTCGACCAGGATCAACCGGATCCCGTTGAACGCGTGGAAGACGACCGCGGCGACGAGGCCGATCTCCAGGAAGCCGACGACGGGGTTCTTGTAGCCGTCCATGACCGCGTCGTAGGACGCGGGGGAGACGCGGACGACGGCGGTGCCGAGGATGTGGTCGAACAGGAAGAAGAAGATGGCGATCCCGGTGATGCGGTGGAGCACCCAGGACCACATGCCCTCGCGGCCGCGGTAGACCGTCCCGGCCGGCCGGACGGCGGCGACCGGTCCCGACCGGCGGCGCGGGGCCCCCCCGGCGGGGGACGCGCCGGCCCCGTCGGGCCGCGGCGGACTGAGGACCATGGGCGCCTTCCGTTCCGGCGGCGTCCCGTGGAGCGCCGTCGCTGACCAGGACTGCGGGGAGCGCGCGCCGTGTGCGGCCCCTCGACCGTCCCATGGTAACGATCCGCTCCGACCGGCCTCACGGCGGTCCACCGGCGGCGGCGGTGACCGGCCGACGGCCACGACGACCCCTCGGGCCGTTACAGTCACGCCGTCCCCGGGGCCGTTGCGCCCTCGACCCCCTCCCGAGGAGTGCCCGTGACCCGCTCGTCCACCCCGCTGCGCCGGCGCGGCCGCGTCGCCGCCGGCGCCGCGTCCGTCCTGACCCTGGCCACGGTCGCCGCCGCGTGCGGGTCGGCCCCCGCCGCGAGCTCCTCGCCGAGCGCGAGCGCGGCGGACTCGGCCCCGGCCGCCGCCTCCTCCGCCCCGGCGGCGGCGTCGAGCGCCCCGATGACCTCCACGAGCAGCATGGCCTCGACCCCGGCCACCACGGGGGCGACCACCGCCGCGTACAAGGCGTGCATGGTGCTCGACACCGGCGGGGTGAACGACCACTCGTTCAACGAGTCCTCGTGGGCCGGCATGCAGGCCGTCGCGAAGAAGAACCCGAAGGTCTCGATCTCCTACGTGGCCTCCAACAGCTCCGCCGACTACGCGCCGAACTTCGCCAACGAGGTCGCCAAGAAGTGCGACACCGTCGTCGGCGTCGGCGGGCTCATGTCGACGCAGCTGGAGGCCGCGGCCAAGGCCCACCCGTCCCAGCAGTTCGCGGAGGTCGACGCCTCGAGCACCCGGAAGAACCTGTTCTCGATCCAGTTCGACACCGCGCAGGGCGGGTTCCTCGGCGGCTACCTCGCCGCATCGATGTCCAAGACCGGCAAGGTCGGCACGTTCGGCGGCCTGAAGATCGGGCCGGTGACCGTCTACATGGACGGCTTCTACGACGGCGTGCAGTACTACGACACCCAGAAGGGCAAGAGCGTCCAGGTCCTCGGCTGGAACGTGAAGAGCCAGAACGGCACCTTCGCGAACAGCTTCTCCGACTCCGGCGCGGGCAAGAACATCTCCAGCACCCTGATCCAGCAGGGCGCCGACGTCCTGTTCCCGGTCGCCGGCGGCGCCGGGCTGGGCGCGGCCGCGGCGGCCAAGGCGTCGGGCGGCAAGGTCAGCGTCATCTGGGTGGACACCGACGGCTGCGTGAGCGACCCGGCGGACTGCTCGGTCTTCCTGTCCAGCGTCGTCAAGGGCCTCACCACCTCGGTGCAGACCTACGTCGAGGCCGCGGCCGCGGGCAAGATCCCGGCCACCGGGTACGTCGGCACCCTCGCCAACGGCGGGACCGGACTGGCGCCGTACCACCAGTTCGCCTCGAAGGTGCCCGCGTCGGTGACGAGCGAGCTCGCGACCGTGACCAAGGGCATCGAGGACGGGTCGATCAAGGTCACCTCGCCCTCCGCGCCGACCTCCTGAGCGCGCGGGCGACCCCGAGGGCCCGGACCGCCGTCGTGCACGTCGAGCTGAGCTGAGGTCCGGTGCGCCTCGAGCTGCGGGACGTCACCAAGCGCTTCGGGACCCTGGTCGCCAACGACGCCGTCAGCCTCGTCGTCGAGCCCGGCACCATCCACGCCCTGCTCGGCGAGAACGGCGCCGGGAAGTCGACGCTGATGAACGTGCTGTTCGGGCTCTACCAGCCCGACGGCGGGGAGATCGTGCTCGACGGGGCGCCCGTGGTCTTCGCCTCCCCGCGGGCGGCGATGACCGCGGGCATCGGGATGGTCCACCAGCACTTCATGCTGGTCGACGTCTTCACGGTGCTGGACAACCTCATGCTCGGCGAGGAGGACACCAGCGGCGGCCGGTGGGGCGGCGGCTGGCTGGCGCGGCGGCGGGCCCGGGCCCGGATCACCGAGGTCGCGGCGAGACACCACCTGCCGGTGCCCCTCGACGCGGTCGTCGGCGACCTGCCGGTCGGGATCCGCCAGCGCGTGGAGATCCTCAAGTCCCTGCTCCGCCGGGCGCAGGTGCTCGTGCTCGACGAGCCGACCGCCGTCCTGACCCCGGCCGAGGCCGACGACCTGATCGTGGCGATGAAGGGCCTGCGCGACGCGGGCACCTCGATCGTCTTCATCACCCACAAGCTGCGCGAGGTCCAGGAGGTCGCCGACACCGTGACCGTCCTGCGCCGCGGGCGGGTCGTCGGGACGGCGGCGCCGACCGCCAGCCGCGAGGAGCTGGCCGACCTCATGGTCGGGCGGCCCGTGCAGCTGCGGGTCGACAAGACCCCGGCCACCCCCGGCGCGGCCGTGCTCGAGGTCCGCGGCCTGCGCGTGGTCGACCCGCTCGGGCACGTCACCCTCGACGGGGTCGACCTCACGGTCCGGGCCGGGGAGATCGTCGCGGTCGCCGGGGTCCAGGGCAACGGGCAGACCGAGCTCACCGAGGCCGTGCTCGGCCTGCGCGCGACCGCCGCCGGGTCGGTGTCGCTGGCGGGCCGCGACCTGGCCGGGTCCTCGGTGGCCGAGCGGCTGGCCGCCGGCATCGGCTACGTCCCGGAGGACCGCCTCCACGACGGGCTGGTGGCGGACTTCACGATCGCGGAGAACCTGGTGCTCGACCTCGTCGGCTCGGCGCCGTTCAGCCGGGGGCCGTCCCTCGCCCTCGCCGCCGTGGCCGGCAACGCGACCACCCGGATCGCCGAGTTCGACGTCCGCACCCCCTCCCCGCGCGCGACCGCCGGCACGCTGTCGGGGGGCAACCAGCAGAAGGTCGTCCTGGCCCGGGAGCTGTCCCGGCCGCTGCAGGCGCTCGTCGTGTCCAACCCGACCCGCGGCCTGGACGTCGGGTCGATGGAGTTCGTGCACCGCCGCCTGGTCGCCGAGCGCGACGCCGGCACGGCGGTCCTGGTCGTCTCCTCCGAGCTCGACGAGGTCCTCGGCCTCGCCGACCGGATCGTCGTGCTGTCCGGCGGGCGGGTGACCGGCGAGCTGCCCGGCGGGTCCCCGGCCGAGGCGGTCGGGCTCCTCATCGGCGGCTCGAAGCGCAGTGCCGGGACAGGGACCCCCACGACCGGGGTCACGGCGCCGCCGGCCGGTGAGCCCGCCGCATGAGCGCCGCCGCACCGGTCGATCCCGGCCGTCCCGCGGGCCGGGTCCGCCGCGCCGGGGCCGCGCTCGTCACCGCGAACGCGGCCGTGGTCACCGTCCTCGCGCTGCTGCTCGCGGCCGTCGTCGGCGGCCTGCTCGTCGCGGTGACCGACCCCGCCACCCGGGCCGCGTCCGGGTACTTCTTCGCCCGGCCGTCGACCACCCTGCGGGCCGGCGCGAGCGCGGTCGGGCACGCCTACGCGGCCCTGTTCCAGGGGTCTGTCCTGAACTTCTCGACCCTGTCCTCGCACTCGGCGACGACGATCCTCCAGCCGCTGTCGGAGACCGTCACCGTCGCGACGCCGCTGATCCTGGCCGGGCTGTCCGTCGCGCTGGCGTTCCGCGCGGGGCTGTTCAACATCGGCGCGCAGGGCCAGCTGATCCTGGGCGCGGTCCTCGGCGGCTGGGCCGGGTTCGGGCTGCACCTGCCGGTCGTCCTGTACCTCGTGGTCGCGGTCGTCGCGGCCGCGGTCGGCGGGCTGCTGTGGGGGGCGATCGCCGGCGTGCTGAAGGCGCGCACCGGGGCCCACGAGGTGATCACCACGATCATGCTCAACTACGTCGCCCTCCAGCTGCTGAACTTCCTGCTGTCCGCACCGCAGCTGCACGGCCGCGGGAGCTTCCAGGCCCCGCCGTACAGCCAGCCGACGTCGCGGCCGGTCGACCCGGACGCGCTCTACCCGAAGCTGCTGGGCTCGCTGCGGGTCAACCTCGGCATCGTCGTCGCGATCGCCGCCGCGGTCGGGGTCTGGTGGCTGCTCGAGCGCAGCGTCCTCGGCTTCCGGATCCGGGCGGTCGGGGCCAACCCCGCGGCGGCGCGGACCGCCGGCATCGACGTGGCCCGGATCACGGTGGTCACCCTCGTCCTGGCCGGGCTGCTGTCCGGCCTCGCGGGGGCGTCGCAGGTGCTCGGGACGAACTCCGCGGTCACCGGGGACATCGACGCGGGCATCGGGTTCGACGCGATCACCGTCGCCCTGCTCGGGCGCTCGAAGCCCGGCGGGGTGGTCGGGGCCGGGCTGCTGTTCGGGGCGCTGCGGGCCGGCGGGCTCTACATGCAGTCCGCGACCCCGGTCCCGGTCGACCTCGTCACCGTCCTGCAGGCGCTGATCGTCATCTTCATCGCGGCCCCGACGCTGGTGGTCGGGCTGTTCCGGCTGCGCGCCGCCCGGGCCGCCTCCGCGGTGCCCGCGATGGCCCAGGGCTGGGGCGCGTGAGCACGGCGATCGGCCCCCCCGGAGTGCCGGGGATGCCCGCGGTCCCGGTCGTGCCGGCGGTCGTCGTCGCGGACTCCACCGAGATCCCGGGGGCGGCCCGGCGGCGCCGCAGCCGCGCGGTCGCCGTCGCGGTCATCGGCCTCGTCTGCCTGGCGATGGGGACCTGGCCGGGGGTCGAGCGGCGCCCGACGATGACGCTGTCCTCGATCACCGACGCGGTCACGCTGCCCGCCGTGCCGCTGCCGATCCGCCTCGTGGGCGTCGGCGCCGGGGTCCTCTGCCTGCTCGGGGCCGCGCTGCTGGCGGCGGTCCGGGTCGGGGCACGGGTGGTCGGCGGGGTGCTCGTGGGGTCCCTCGTGCTCTTCGTCGTGGCCTTCCTCGCGTGGGACGCGTCGGGGCAGGAGCACGGGTCGGTGAACCTGGCCGGGCTGATCGCGACGACCGTGGTCGCGGCGGTGCCGCTCGCGCTCGGCGCGCTGGCCGGGGTCCTGTGCGAGCGCAGCGGGGTGGTCAACGTCGCGATCGAGGGCCAGATGCTGGCCGGGGCGTTCGCGGGGGGCTTCGCCGGGTCGGTGGCCGCGAGCACCGGCGCGGGCTACCTGGTCGCCGCCGCCGCGGGCGCCGTGGTGGGGCTGCTGCTCGCCGTCCTGGCGATCCGCTACACGGTCAACCAGGTGATCCTCGGCGTCGTCCTCAACCTGCTGGTGCTGGGGCTGACGACGTTCGCGTACAACGCGCTGCCGCGCTCGCAGGGCACCCCGCCGGGGGACAGCGCGCTGGCGATCCCGCTGCTGGACAAGATCCCGGTGATCGGGCCGGCGCTCTTCGACACGACGAAGATCACCTACCTGACCTACCTGGCGCTGGCCGTGCTGGCCGTCGGGCTGACCCGGACGCGGTGGGGGCTGCGGACGCGGGCGGTCGGCGAGCACCCGCGGGCCGCGGACGCCGCGGGGATCCGGGTGCTGCGGATCCGGTACGTGAACGTGGTCTGCGCCGGGGCGCTGGCCGGGCTCGGCGGCGCCGCGCTCACCGTCGGCTCCGCGATCGGCTTCATCCCCAACGACACCGCCGGCCGCGGGTTCATCGCGCTCGCCGCGGTCATCTTCGGCGGCTGGCGGCCCCTCGGCGCGGTCCTGGCCTCGCTGTTCTTCGCGTTCGCGGTGTCCCTGCAGACCGTGCTGACGATCGTGACCCCGCCGATCGACATCCCCTCCCAGGTGTTCGCGGCGCTGCCCTACCTGGCCACGATCCTCGCGGTCGCCGGGCTGGTCGGCCGGGTCCGGGCACCGGCCGCCGACGGCGTGCCCTACCGCCCGTGAGCCGGGGCGACGAATCGCGCGTCGGGAACCGTGCCCGGGCACGCACGCGACGACTCGGGGCGCATGGTGCGGCTGTGACACCTCACCTGTCCCACCCGCCCCCAGTCGTCCGGCACGTGCCCGGCGAGCGGCCCTGATGAGCGCGGCGGTGGACCGGGAGGTCCGGGTCGACTGGGACGCGCTGCGCGCGGCGGCGATGGCGGCGATGGCGCACGCCTACGCGCCGTACTCGCACTACCCGGTGGGCGCGGCGGCCCTGGTCGACGACGGCCGGGTCGTGAGCGGGTGCAACGTGGAGAACGCCAGCTACGGGGTCACCCTGTGCGCGGAGTGCGGGCTCGTGTCGGCGCTGCACGCCTCCGGCGGCGGCCGGCTGGTCGCGTTCAGCTGCTGCGACGGCGCCGGGGCGCTGCTGATGCCGTGCGGCCGGTGTCGTCAGCTGCTGTTCGAGCACGGCGGCCCGACCCTGCTCGTGGACACCCCGCTCGGCGTGCGGACCATGGACGACGTCCTGCCCCAGGCGTTCGGCCCGGCGCACCTCACCGCGGCGGCACAGACCCGGGCGGCCGGCGCACCCGCCCAGCGGCCGCCCACGGCCTGAGCCACGGGCGGCCGGGTCGCACCCACCCGCGGCCGGGGCTTGCCACGACCGGTCGTCGCTGTCACCCTCACCCGGTGGAGGCGGGCGGGGCCGAGCGGCGGGCGTTCCGGGTCACCGTCGCCGTGCTCGGGGTCGTCCCGCTCGGGTCCGCGCTGTCGGGGATCCTCGCCGGTCCGCGTCTCCTGCCGGGTGGTCCCGGCTCACCGTCGGCGTCGCTGGACAGCGAGTACCGGTTCACCAACGTCTTCTGGCTCGCGGTGGCGCCCGCCGTGTGGTGGTCCGCGGCCCGGCCGCGGGAGCGGTCCCGGGTCCTGCGCACCACCCTCGCCGTGGTCGCCTCGGGCGGCGTCGCCCGGCTGCTGTCGTGGCGGCGGGTCGGGCGGCCCCACCCCGTGTTCGTCGCGGCCACCGCCCTCGAGCTGGTCGGGATGCCCGCGGTCCTGGCCTGGCACGCCGCGCTCGTCACCCGGGTCCCCGACCCGCGTTGACCCTCGCCGGTCCCGGGCGCCTGTGCACGGACCGGGGCGTCGGGGCGGCCGGCGACCTACGCTGCGGTGCTCACCTCGTGGGCCCCGACCCCGAGAGGCTCCCCCGTGCTCCGAAGCAGGCTCGTGCTGGGCATCGCCGCCGCCGCGGTGCTGATCGCCGGCATCGTCGTGGCGGGCACCGCGCTCGCCAGCTACCACAAGACCCCGGGCGGGGTCGTCGCCGTCGTCCGCAACGGCGGGCCGCTCGACGACGCGCGGATCCGCCAGGTGATCCAGCCCGCGTCGTCGCGCACCTACACCGGCTTCTACTCCAGCGTGCACTTCTACCCCGCCCAGCAGCGCTTCTACACGATCACCTCGCAGGCCGACCGCGGCGACCGCGCCGGGGTCGACGTCGAGACCGACCCGACGAGCGACGGGGTCGACGTCGGGATCGAGGGCACCATCTACTTCACCCTCGACACCGACGACGCGACCCTGCGGTCCTTCGACGACAAGTACGGCACCCGCACCTACCAGGAGCAGGACGGGAAGTACCTGCACGCCTACGACGGCGACGCGGGCTGGTCGGTGTTCCTCGACCAGATCGTGCGGCCCGTCATCTCCAACGACCTCCGCGAGCAGATCGGGGACTTCCGCTGTGCCCAGCTGCAGGCGTCCTGCGCCCTCGTGCAGAACTCGGGCAACTCGGCCGCCGCGCTCAGCCAGGCCGGGCAGAACAACACGAACATCGCCGAGATCCAGAACGCGATCAACCGGTCGCTGCAGCAGGACCTGGCCTCGACCCTCGGCGGGCCGTTCTTCACCGGCGTCCGCTTCAACCTGGCGAAGATCACCCTGCCGACGCAGATCCAGAACGCCATCGAGCAGGCCCAGTCCGCGTTCGCGGGGGTGACCGAGGCGCAGGCCCAGGTGCAGCAGGCCAAGGCCCAGGCGCAGGCCAACGTCCTGCGCGAGCAGGGGTACGCGCAGTGCCCGGCGTGCGCCCAGATCGACGAGCTCAAGGCGATCCCGTCCACGGTGACCGTCTACGCCCCCGGCGCGACCACGGCCGTCCCGCTGACCGCCACCCGCTGACCGGTGCGCGCGCTCATCGGTCTCGCGACGGTCGCCGCCGTCGTGGCCGTCCTCGTGCTGCTGGCGCGGTTCCTCCGGGCGGGGCGGCCCACCCGGTCCGAGCCCGCGCGGTGGGTGGCCGACCACCGCAGCCTCGGCGACGAGACGGTCGTGTCGGTCGAGCTGCGCCGGCCCGACGGCACGGTGCGCGACCGCCAGCCGATCGCGACGATCCCGCTGGCCGCGCCGGACTACGACGCCCGGTTCCTGGCGGAGATGGCCCGGGCGCGCGAACGGGTGGCGGTCCTGCGGTCGGAGTCCGAGCTGCCGGGGTCCTGACCGGGCCCGGGACCGGGATCGAGAGCCTGACCGGGCCTCAGGCCGCCGTCCCCGCGGGGGTGGCCGCGGGCCCGTCGCCCGCCGTCGTCGGGGTCGTCGTCGGGGCCGTCGGTCGGCCGGCGGGGTCGAGGGCGAGCGGGCGGGTGTTCGCGGCGAGGGCGAAGCCCGCCAGCAGGACCACGGCGACCACCGCGAGCCCGTGCTTGACCCCGACGTCCTGCCCGAGCAGCCCGACCAGCGGCGGCCCGGCCAGGAACGCCGTGTAGGCGAGGGAGGCGACGACGCCGACGCGGGCGGCCTCGCGGGCCGGGTCGTCGGCGGCCGCGCTCACCCCGACGGGGAAGCCGAGGGACGCCCCGAGGCCCCAGCAGACGGCGCCGGCGACCGCGAACGGGAACGAGCTCCCGACGACCACGAGGACCACCCCGAGGATCGCGACCAGGCACGTCCCGCGGAGCACCCGGACCCGGCCGAACCGGTCGAGGAGCACGGTGCCGGACAGCCGGCCGATCGTCATCGCCGCGACGAACACCCCGAACACGGCCGAGCCGACGGCCGTCCCCCGGTGGTAGCCGTCGACGGTCGCCACCGACAGCCAGTCGTTGCCGGTGCCCTCGGCGAACGCGAGGCACAGCATGAAGAGCCCGATCATCAGCGTCCGCGGCTCGCGCCACGCCTCGCGCGTCCGGCCGCGGGCGGCGGGTACGGCGGTGTCGGGGGCGTCCGCGGGCAGCGTCGAGGCGAGCAGCGGGGTCCCCGCGGCGATCAGCACCGCGACCGCGACGAGGTGGAACCGGGGGGCGACGCCGGCGGCGTCGAGGCCGGCGCCGAGGATCGCGCCCAGCACCGTCCCGACGCTGTAGCCGGCGTGCAGGCGCGGCATCAGCGCCCGCCCCATCGCCCGCTCGACCACGGCGCCGACGACGTTCATCGCAACGTCCCAGATCCCGTAGCCGAGACCCATGATCCCCAGTCCCACCACGAGGTACGGGATCGGCCCGGCCGACGAGAGCCCGGCCACGCCGAGGCCGACGGCGGACACGGCGGGTGCGACCAGCAGGGTCCGCCGCGCCCCGAGACGCCCGACGATCGCCCCCGCGGTGGGCAGCGCGAGCACCGAGCCGACCGAGATCGACAGCAGGACGAAGCCGAGGTGCTGGGGGTCCACGTGCAGGCTGTCGCGGACCGTCGGGATGCGCGACACCCAGGTGGCGAAGAGGAAACCGCTGGCCACGAAGACGACGAACACCCGGACGGCGTTGCGGGCGGCTCCCGGCTGCGCGCCCCGCGCGTCGCGTGCGGGGTCGGCGGGGTCGGCGGGCACCGGGTCATCCGACCACAGCGCCGCCGGCGGCTGTTGCCCACAACCCCCACCGGGACGGCGCCGTGGCGGTCACGGCGCCGCGGCGGTCACCGGCGCCGCGGTGTCGTGGCGGTCACGGTGTCGCGAGGCGCTCCCGCAGCCGGTCGCGGACGGCCGGCCAGTCCTCGGCCGTGATCGAGAAGAGCACCGTGTCCCGGACGGTGCCGTCGGTGCGGCGCTGGTAGCGGCGCAGGACCCCCTCGTGGCGGGCGCCGAGGCGGGCGATCGCCTGTTGGGACCGGACGTTGCGGACGTCGGTCTTCAGCTGGACCCGGCCGGCGTGCAGGGTCTCGAAGGCCAGCGTGAGCAGGAGGAGCTTGGTCTCGGGGTTGACGGCGGTGCCCCAGGCGGCTGGTGGGTAGGCGGTCGTCCCGATCTCGAGGCGGGCGTCGGGGGCGGACACGTCCAGGAACGACGTCATGCCGAGGACCTCGCCCCCGGCCGCGGTCGCGGTGACCAGCCACTGCTGCCAGGACGCCACGGCGTCGCGCCCGGCGAGGACTCGGGCCAGCTCGGCCGGGCTCCCCGGTCGGCCGGCGAGGTGCCGCCAGACCCGGTCGTCGTCGAGGGCGGCGAACAGGGCCGGGGCGTCCCGTTCGGGCACCAGCGGGCGGAGCCGGACGGTCGCCCCGACGAGCACGGTGGCGGGGTCGACCGGCCAGGTCATCGCCGGCCAGGCCGGGTCGTCGGGGCGGGCGTCGGCGGGCGGGTCGAACCGGGCGGTGTCGGAGCTCACCCGGGCAGCCTGCCCGGGCGCGCGGGCCGGCCGGCGGAGTTCGCGGCGGCGGAGCCGGAGGACGATGACGGCGTGCCCGCCACCGTTGGAGAGTCACCCGCCACCGAGCCCTTCGCCGCCGTCGACGTCATCGCGACCAAGCGCGACGGGCGCCCGCTGTCCGACGCGCAGATCGACTGGGTGCTCGACGGGTTCACCCGCGGGGTCGTCGCCGACGAGCAGATGGCGGCGCTGGCGATGGCGGTGCTGCTGCGGGGCCTGGACCGCCGCGAGCTGTCCCGCTGGACCGGCGCGATGGTCGCCAGCGGCCGGCGGGCGGACCTCTCCCACCTCTCCCGGCCGACCGTGGACAAGCACTCGACCGGCGGCGTCGGGGACATGATCACCCTCGCGCTGACCCCGCTGGTGGCCGCGTGCGGGGCGGCGGTGCCGCAGCTGTCGGGCCGCGGCCTCGGCCACACCGGCGGGACGCTGGACAAGCTCGAGGCGATCCCGGGATGGAGAGCGACGCTCTCCCGCGCCGACTACGACGCCCAGCTCGCCCGGGTGGGCGCGGTGATCTGCGCCGCGAGTGACGACCTGGCGCCGGCCGACCGCCGCCTCTACGCGCTGCGCGACGTGACCGCGACCGTCGAGTCGATCCCGCTCATCGCCAGCTCGATCATGAGCAAGAAGATCGCCGAGGGGACGGCCGCCCTCGTCCTGGACGTCAAGGTCGGCCGCGGGGCGTTCATGGGCGACCTCGCCGCCGCGCGGGAGCTCGCCCGGGCGATGGTCGACCTGGGCACCGACGCGGGGGTCCGGACCGTCGCCGTGCTGACCGCGATGGACACCCCGCTCGGGCGGGCCGCCGGGAACGCCGTGGAGGTCGCGGAGGCGGTCGAGGTCCTCGCCGGCGGCGGCCCAACCGACGTCGTGCAGCTGACCCTCACCCTGGCCCGGGAGATGCTCGACGCGGCCGGGCTCCCCGGCGCGGACCCGGCGGCCGCGCTCGCCGGCGGGGCCGCGATGGACAGCTGGCGCGCGATGGTCGCCGCGCAGGGCGGTGACCCGGCCGCGCCGCTGCCCCGCGCGCGGCACACCGAGGACGTCCCCGCCCCGGCCGACGGGGTCCTCGT
>CAXSIB010000053.1:0-12682 GCA_964237095.1 uncultured Actinomycetales bacterium | reverse complement strand
TGGCGGCTATTGGCTGGTGGCGCTCTCGCCCCGGCGTCCGGCGCGGCCGTTGACCCCGCCGCGGGCGTCGCTGCCGTCGGCCCCCCCGGGCGACCGGGCGGCGGCGTGATCCGCGCCTCGATCCCCAGCCCGTCGCAGGGGGTCTGGCACCTCGGGCCGTTCCCGGTCCGGGCGTACGCCCTCGCGATCATCGTCGGGGTGGTCGTGGGCGTCACCGTCGCCAACCGGCGGTTCGTCGCCCGCGGCGGTCGACCCGGGTTCGTCGCCGACGCGGCGATGTGGGGTGTGCCGATCGGCCTGGTCGGGGCGCGCGTCTACCACGTGCTCACCGACTTCGGGGCGTACTTCGGGCCGGACCGGGGCACGGAGAAGGTGTGGGAGATCTGGAAGGGCGGGCTCGGCATCCCGGGCGGCGTGCTCGCGGGGGTCCTCGCGGCCTGGGTCTACTGCCGCCACCACGGCGTCCCGCTGCCGCTGCTGGTCGACGCGTGCGCCCCCGGCATCGTGCTCGCTCAGGCGATCGGCCGGTACGGGAACTGGTTCAACCAGGAGCTGTTCGGGCGACCCACCTCGCTGCCGTGGGGCCTGGAGATCGACGCCGTCCACCGCCCGCCCGGGTTCGGGGCGTTCGCGACCTTCCAACCGACCTTCCTCTACGAGTCGCTGTGGGACATCGGGGTCGCGCTGCTCGTCATCTGGGCCGACCGCCGGTTCCGCCTCGGGCACGGCCGGGCTTTCGCGCTCTACGTCGCCGCCTACGCGGTGGGCCGGTTCTGGATCGAGTACCTGCGCATCGACACCGCCGACCGGATCGGGCCGCTGCGCCTCAACGACTGGACCGCGCTCATCGCGTTCGTCGGTGCCGTCGTCTACATCGCGATCTCCCGCCGGGTCCGTCCCGGACGGGAGACCCTCGCGGCGGCCCCCGTCCCGGCCGGAGCGGATCCGGTCCCGGCCGAGCCGTCGGTCTGACCCGCCGGCCACCGGCCGACCCACCCGCCGGCCACCGGCCGACCCACCCGCCCGCCACCGGCCAACCCACCCGCCGGCCACCGGCCAACCCACCCGCCCGACCAGCGGGATGTGCCGACAGCCTCCCGCGTTGTGCAGGCACAATGGAGCGTCGGCGACGCTGCCGGAGCCCAGCACCCGTGCCGAGCCGGAGGTCCCATGAGCAGCGCGCCGAAGGTGGGCCCCGGGCTGTACGACCGCGCGGCCGAGCACGACGCCTGCGGGGTCGCGATGATCGCGACGCTGACGGGCGAGCCGCGCCACCGCATCGTCGCCGACGCCCTGGTCGCGCTGCGCAACCTCGAGCACCGCGGCGCGTCGGGCTCCGACGAGGACTCCGGGGACGGCGCGGGCATCCTCGTCGCCGTGCCGGACGCGTTCCTGCGCGCGGTCGTCCCTACCGCCCTGCCCGCTGCGGGGGCCTACGCCGTCGGCACCGCGTTCCTGCCCGTGGACCCGGCGGCCCGGGCCGCCGCCGTGGCCGGGGTCGAGGCCCTGGCCGCGGAGGAGGAGCTGCGGGTCCTGTGCTGGCGCGAGGTCCCGACCCTCGCCGATCTGGTCGGCCCGACCGCCCGCGCGGCCATGCCGGTCATGCGCCAGCTGTTCGTGGCGGACGCCCGCGACCCGGCCAAGGTCGACCGCCGCGACCCCGCCGTCCCCGCGACCGGGCTGGCGCTGGACCGGATGGCGTACCGGCTCCGCAAGCGCGCGGAGAACACCCTGGACGTGTACTTCCCGTCGCTGTCGGCGCGGACCCTGGTCTACAAGGGCATGCTCACCGCGGTCCAGCTCGAGCCGTTCTACCCGGACCTCTCCGACGCCCGGTTCGCCTCGCCGCTGGCCATCGTGCACTCCCGGTTCTCGACGAACACCTTCCCCAGCTGGCCCCTCGCCCACCCGTACCGCCTGCTCGCGCACAACGGCGAGATCAACACCGTCCGCGGCAACCGCAACTGGATGCGCGCGCGGGAGGCTCTCATCGGCGCCGGGCCGGGCGGGGAGATCCCGGGCGACCTGGCCGCGCTCTTCCCGATCTGCGGCCCCGAGGCGTCGGACTCCGCCAGCCTCGACGCGGTCCTGGAGCTGCTGCACCTGGCCGGCCGCTCGCTGCCGCACGCGGTGCTGACGATGATCCCGGAGGCCTGGGAGAACAAGACCGACCTCGACCCGGCGCTGCGCGACTTCTACTCGTTCAGCTCCCACCTGATGGAGCCGTGGGACGGCCCGGCCTGCGTGACCTTCACCGACGGCACGCTCGTCGGGGCGGTGCTGGACCGCAACGGCCTGCGGCCCGCGCGGTACTGGGTCACCGACGACGGCCTCGTCGTGCTCGCCTCGGAGGTCGGGGTCCTCGACATCGACCCGGCGCGCATCGTGCGCCGCGGCCGCCTCGAGCCGGGCCGGATGTTCCTGGCCGACCTCGCCCAGCACCGGATCGTCGACGACGCCGAGATCAAGGCCGACCTGGCCGCGGAGCACCCGTACGGGGAGTGGCTGCGCGAGAGCCTCATCCACCTCGAGGACCTGCCCGACCGCGACCACATCGCCCACACCCACGCCTCGGTCACCCGCCGCCAGCAGACCTTCGGGTACACCGACGAGGAGCTGCGCCTGATCATCGCGCCGATGGCCCGCACGGGCGGCGAGGCCCTCGGCTCGATGGGCACCGACACCCCGGTCGCGGTGCTGTCGGACCGCCCGCGGCTGCTGTTCGACTACTTCGTCCAGACGTTCGCGCAGGTGACGAACCCGCCGCTGGACGCGATCCGCGAGGAGCTCGTCACCTCCCTGGCCGGGTCGGTCGGGCCCGAGCACGACCTGCTCTCCCCGGGGCCGATGTCGTGCCGGCAGGTGTCGCTGCCGTTCCCGGTCATCGACAACGACGACCTCGCCCGCCTCGTGCACATCAACCTCGACGGGGACCTGCCCGGGTACGCGACCCACGTCGTGCGCGGGCTGTACCAGGTCGCCGGCGGCGGCCCCGCGCTGCGCGACCGTCTCGACCAGGTGTGCGCGGAGGTGTCGGAGGCCATCGAGGGCGGCGCGCGGATCGTCGTGCTGTCCGACCGCCACTCCGACGCCGAGTGGGCGCCGATCCCGTCGCTGCTGCTGACCGGCGCCGTGCACCACCACCTCGTCCGCGAGCGCACCCGCACCCAGGTGGGGCTGGTGGTCGAGGCCGGCGACGTCCGCGAGGTCCACCACGTCGCGCTGCTCATCGGCTACGGCGCGGCCGCGGTGAACCCCTACCTGGCGATGGAGTCCGCGGAGGACCTGGCACGGGAGGCCGTCCTGCTGCGCGGCCTGGAGCCCGGGAAGGCGATCGCCAACCTGGTCAAGGCCCTCGGCAAGGGCGTCCTGAAGGTCATGTCCAAGATGGGCGTCTCCACGGTCGCCTCCTACACCGGCGCGCAGCTGTTCGAGGCCATCGGGCTCGGGCCGGCGCTGGTCGACCGGTACTTCACCGGCACCGTCTCCCGGCTCGGCGGGATCGGCCTCGACGTGATCGCCGAGGAGACCCGGCGCCGCCACGACTCGGCCTACCCCTCGTCGGGTCCGACCGGCGGCGCCTGGTCGAACACCCCCGGCCTGTCGGGGCAGGCCCACCGCCGCCTCGAGGTCGGCGGGGAGTACCAGTGGCGCCGCGACGGCGAGCTGCACCTGTTCGACCCGGAGACGGTGTTCCGCCTGCAGCACGCGACCCGCGAGGGACGCTACGACCTGTTCAAGCGGTACACCGCGCGCGTCGACGACGCCGCCACCCGCCTCGGCACCCTGCGCGGGCTGCTGCGGTTCACCGAGGGCGTCCGGCCGCGGGTCCCGCTGGAGGAGGTGGAGCCGGTCGAGTCGATCGTCCGCCGCTTCGCCACCGGCGCGATGTCCTACGGCTCGATCTCCGCCGAGGCCCACGAGACCATCGCCGCGGCCATGAACCACCTGCACGCGCGGTCGAACTCCGGGGAGGGCGGGGAGGACGCCGAGCGCCTGCACGACCCGGTCCGCCGGAGCAAGGTCAAGCAGGTCGCGTCCGGCCGGTTCGGGGTCACCGCGCAGTACCTCAGCAGCGCCGACGACATCCAGATCAAGATGGCGCAGGGGGCGAAGCCCGGCGAGGGCGGCCAGCTGCCCGGCCACAAGGTCTACCCGTGGATCGCGAAGACCCGGTACTCCACCGCCGGGGTCGGGCTCATCTCGCCGCCGCCGCACCACGACATCTACTCCATCGAGGACCTCGCGCAGCTGATCCACGACCTCAAGAACGCGAACCCGCAGGCGCGGATCCACGTGAAGCTCGTCGCCCAGGCCGGGGTCGGGACGGTCGCGGCGGGAGTCTCCAAGGCCCATGCGGACGTCGTCCTCATCTCCGGTCACGACGGCGGCACGGGTGCGGCGCCGCTGACGTCGCTCAAGCACGTCGGGCTGCCGTGGGAGCTCGGTCTCGCGGAGGTGCAGCAGACGCTGCTGCTCAACGGCCTGCGCGACCGGATCACCGTCCAGGCCGACGGGGCGCTCAAGACCGGCCGCGACGTCGTCGTGGCCGCCCTCCTCGGCGCCGAGGAGTTCGGGTTCTCCACGGCCCCGCTGGTCGTCGCCGGCTGCGTGATGATGCGCGTCTGCCACCTCGACACCTGCCCCGTCGGCGTCGCGAGCCAGAACCCCGAGCTGCGCAAGCGGTTCACGGGGAAGGCCGAGCACGTCGTGTCGTTCTTCGAGTTCGTCGCGCAGGAGGTCCGGGAGTACCTGGCGGCACTGGGGTTCCGCAGCGTCGAGGAGGCCGTCGGGCAGGTCGACGCCCTGCAGGTGGTGCCCGCGGCGGACCGCTCCGCCGCCGGGCACTGGAAGGCCGCGCGCCTCGACCTGGCCGCGGTCCTCGCCGACCCGACCGACCTCGGGGTGGACCCGGGCGCGCTGCGCCACCGCCGGTCGGGCCAGGGCCAGGAGCACGGCCTGGCGAAGGCCCTCGACAACCAGCTGATCACCACCGCGCACGAGGCCCTCGAGCACGGCACCCGCGTCCACGCCCGGCTGTCGATCCGCAACACCCACCGGACGGTCGGGGCGATGCTCGGCCACGAGCTCCTGCTGCGGCGGGGATTCGGCGAGGACCTGCCCGACGACACGATCGACCTGACGTTCACCGGGTCGGCAGGGCAGTCCTTCGGCGCGTTCCTGCCGGCCGGGATCACCCTGCGCCTGCACGGGGACGCCAACGACTACGTCGCGAAGGGCCTGTCGGGCGGGCGGATCGTGCTGCGCCCGGAGCTCGCGGCGGAGGAGCACGGGTTCCGCGCGGAGGACAACGTCATCGCCGGCAACGTCATCGGCTACGGCGCGACCGCCGGCGAGGTCTTCGTCCGCGGCGTCGTCGGGGAGCGCTTCTGCGTCCGCAACTCCGGGGCGACCGCGGTCGTCGAGGGCGTCGGGGACCACGCGCTGGAGTACATGACCGGCGGCCGGGTGCTGGTGCTCGGGCGGACCGGGCGCAACCTCGGCGCGGGCATGTCCGGCGGGATCGCCTGGGTGCTGGACCTGGACCCGGCGATGGTCAACCCCGACCTCGTCGTCCTCGAGCCCGCGGCGGACGACCCCGAGCGGGCCGGGGAGCTCCGCGGGCTGGTGGTCCGCCACGTCGCGGAGACCGGGTCCGCGGTCGGGGCGCGCCTCCTCGCCGACTGGCCGGCCGCCCTGTCCCGGCTGTCGACCGTCATCCCGGTGGAGTACCGCCGCGCGCTCGCGGTGGCCCGGGCCGCCCGCGACGACGGCCTCGACGAGGCCGGCGTCGCCGAACGGATCATGGAGGCTGCGCGTGCCTGACCCCTGGGGTTTCGTCCGGACACCGCGGGCGGCGCCGACCCGCCGTCCGGTCGACGTCCGGATCCTCGACTGGGACGAGGTCTACGCCCGCCCGTCGCCGTCCCAGGTGCGCGAGCAGGCCGGTCGCTGCATGGACTGCGGCGTGCCCTTCTGCCACTCCGGCTGCCCCCTCGGGAACCTCATCCCCGAGTGGAACGACCTGGTGTGGCGCGGCGACTGGCACGAGGCGTCGGAGCGCCTGCACGCGACGAACAACTTCCCGGAGTTCACCGGGCGGCTGTGTCCCGCGCCGTGCGAGCCCGCCTGCGTGCTCGCGATCTCCGGTGAGCTGTCCGGCGGCGCCGTCACGATCAAGACGATCGAGCAGGCCATCGCCGACCGCGCCCACGACGAGGGCTGGATCGTCCCGCTCGTCCCCGAACGCCTGTCCGGGCACACGATCGCGGTCATCGGCTCCGGGCCGGCGGGTCTCGCCGCCGCCCAGCAGCTCACCCGGGCCGGGCACACCGTCTGCGTCTACGAGCGCGACGACGCCCTGGGCGGGCTGCTCCGCTACGGCATCCCGGACTTCAAGATGGAGAAGCGGCTGATCGACCTCCGCGTCGAGCAGATGCGCGCCGAGGGCACGATCTTCCGCACCGGTGTCGACGTCGGCAAGGACCTGCCCGCCGACAAGCTCCGCCGCCGCTACGACGCGATCGTGCTGGCGGGCGGGGCGCTGCTCGGCCGCGACGTGCCGATCCCCGGCCGCGAGCTCACCGGCATCCACCAGGCGATGGCGTACCTGTCGAGTGCGAACCGGGTCCGCAACGGCACCGCCGACGCCCCGGCCATCGACGCCGCCGGGAAGCGGGTCGTGATCATCGGCGGCGGCGACACCGCCGCGGACTGCCTCGGCACCGCCCACCGCCAGGGCGCGGCGTCGGTGCTGCAGGTCGACATCCACCCGCAGGCGCCGGGGGAGGCGCACGGGAGCACCCCGTGGCCGACGTGGCCGCTGCTGTTCCGGGAGAGCGCGGCCCACGAGGAGGGCGGGCACCGCCGCTTCGCGGTGACCACCACCCGCTTCGTCCCGCGCGATGCGGGCGTCGCGGGGGAGCAGGGCGTGGTCGGCGAGCAGGGCGTGCCCTCGGTGGCCGGCGAGCCCGGGACGGACCCGGTCGCGACCGAGGACGGCGGGACCTACACCCACCAGGCCGTCGGCGGCATCGAGCTGGCCGAGCTCCTCGACGCCGACGAGTTCGGCCGGTCGCGGCGCGACGGCCGCCGCGGGGAGCCGTTCGTGCTCGAGGCCGACCTCGTGCTGCTCGCGGTCGGCTTCGCCGGCCCGGACCACGTCGACCTGCTCGACGACCTCGGGGTCCGGCGCGACCGCACCGGCCGGGTCATCCGCGACACCGGGTACCGCACCGACGCCCCGGGGGTGTTCGCCGCGGGCGACGTCGGGCGCGGGGCGTCGCTGGTCGTGTGGGCGATCGCCGAGGGCCGGTCGGTCGCGGCCGCGGTCGACCGCTCGCTGGGGGGCTCGGGGAGCCTGCCCGAGCCGGTCCACGCGGACGCCCAGCCGCTGCACTGACGGCGATCCGCCCGCCCGCCCGGCGGCCGGCGGGCGGACGCCGGGGGTCAGGTCCCGGGCGTACATTCTCCCCACGTGCGTAGAGCCCGGATCGTCTGCACCCTCGGCCCCGCGACCTCGTCGGTGGAGGCACTGGAGAACCTCATCCGTGCCGGCATGGACGTCGCCCGCCTGAACCTCAGCCACGGCACGTACACCGACCACGAGGCCGTCTACCGCAACGTGCGGACCGCGGCGGCCACCGTCGGACGGACGGTCGGCATCCTCGCGGACCTGCAGGGGCCGAAGATCCGCCTCGGCCGCTTCGCCGAGGGCCCCGTCGTGCTGCTGCCCGGCGCCGCGTTCACGATCACCACCCGCGAGGTGCCGGGGGACGTGACCTGCTGCTCCACCACCTACGACGGCCTGCCCGGCGACGTCGCCGCGGGGGACCGGATCCTCGTCGACGACGGGAAGGTCACCCTCGAGGTGACCTCGGTCGACGGCCCCGACGTCCACACGCGGGTCATCGTCGCGGGCCCCGTCTCGAACAACAAGGGCCTCAACCTACCCGGGGTCGCCATGTCGGTCCCCGCCCTGTCCGGCAAAGACATCGAGGACCTGCGCTGGGCGCTCCGGCTGCCCGCGGACATGATCGCGCTGTCGTTCGTGCGGTCGGCGGAGGACATCGACCCGGTCCGCCAGATCATGGCCGAGGAGGGTGTCAGCCGCCCGGTCGTCGCGAAGATCGAGAAGCCGCAGGCGCTGGACAACCTCGAGGCCATCGTCGACGCGTTCGACGTGCTGATGGTCGCGCGCGGCGACCTCGGCGTCGAGCTGCCGCTGGAGGAGGTCCCGCTCGCGCAGAAGCGGATCGTCGAGCTGTCCCGGCTGAAGGCCAAGCCGGTGATCGTCGCGACCCAGGTGCTCGAGTCGATGATCTCCTCGCCGCGCCCGACCCGAGCCGAGGCCTCCGACGCCGCCAACGCCGTCCTCGACGGCGCCGACGCGCTGATGCTCTCCGCGGAGACCTCGGTCGGGGCGTACCCGGTCGAGGCCGTGGCCACGATGGCCCGGATCATCGAGTCCATCGAGGACCACGCGCTGGAGAAGATCGCGCCGATCGGCTGGGCGCCGCGCACCAAGGGCGGCATCATCACCCTGGCCGCCGCCGAGATCGCCGAGCGGCTGCAGGCGAAGTACCTGGTCGCCTTCACCCAGACCGGGGACTCGGCCCGGCGGCTCTCCCGCTACCGCAGCGCCGTGCCGCTGCTGGCCTTCACCCCCGTCGACCAGACCCGCCAGGCGCTCACCGTCAGCTGGGGGATCGAGACCTTCGCGGCGCCGGACGTCCGCCACACCGACGAGATGGTCAAGATGGTCGACGGCCTGCTGGTCGACTCCGGTCGCTGCGTGCGCGGGGACGTCGTCGTGATCGTGGCCGGGTCGCCACCCGGCATCCCCGGCTCGACCAACGCGGTCCGCATCCACCGGATCGGCGACGCCGTCAACGAGGTCGCGTCCGGCTACGAGGGCTGAGCCCGCCGCCGGACCCGCGCCCGGGCGGCCCGTGCCCCGGGTGCCCCGGGTGGACGGTGCCCCGGGTGGACGGTGCCCCGGGTGGGACTTGAACCCACACTGGCGGTGGTTTGAGCACCGTGCCTCTGCCGATTGGGCTACCGGGGCCGTCCGTTTCGAGGCTAGCGGCCCCGGTGGGGGGCGGCGGACCCGCTCGCTAGGCTCACCCCCGCCAGTGTCGACCGAGAGGATCAGCCATGTCTGTGGACGCGTCCGGCAAGCCCGCACCGAGGCGGGTGGTCGTCGCCGAGGACGAGACCCTCATCCGCCTCGACCTGGTCGAGATGCTCGCCGAGGAGGGCTACGAGGTCGTCGGCGAGGCCGGGGACGGCGAGACCGCCTTCGACCTCGTCCAGTCCCTGCGTCCCGACCTCGCGGTGCTCGACGTGAAGATGCCGAAGATGGACGGCATCACGGCGGCCAAGAAGATCGCGGAGGCCCGCCTCGCGCCGGTCGTCATCCTGACCGCGTTCAGCCAGCGGGACCTGGTCGAGCGGGCGCGCGACGCCGGCGCGATGGCCTACCTCGTGAAGCCTTTCGACAAGTCGAGCCTCGTCCCGGCCATCGAGATGGCCGTCTCGCGCTACTCCGAGATCAGCCAGCTCGAGGCGGAGGTGGCCGACCTCGGCGAGCGCCTGGAGACCCGGAAGATCGTCGACCGGGCCAAGGGTCAGCTCCAGTCCCGCTTCAAGATGACCGAGCCGGAGGCCTTCCGGTGGATCCAGAAGGCGGCCATGGACAAGCGCACGACCATGCGCGAGGTCGCCGCGGTCGTCATCGCCGAGACCGACAGCGCCGGCAAGGGCACCCCCGCCCGCTGATCCCGAGGTCACATTCGCGTGACGGACGGGCTCGGATGTCCCCTGCGAGGCGGTCGGGACCGCTACTCTGCGGGCCAGTCTCGACTGACCCGGTGGCGCCACCGGGTCGCCCCGATGAGCAATCCCGTCCAGGCTCGCGCCCGGGCGGCCAAGCAGGAGGTACCGATCATGACCACGACCCGCCGCGCCGCACTCACAGGCGTCTCCGCCGTTGCCGCCTCGGCCTTCCTGGCCGCCTGCGGCAGCCGCAGCGGCACCACCACGGCCGCGTCCACCAGCGCGGCCCCCGCGGACAGCACGGGCACGACCGCGTCGACCCCGGCCACCAGCGCCGCCGCGGCCGGCACCAAGACCGCCAAGATCGCCGTCATCGCCGACCTCACCGGCCCGAGCGCCGCGACCGGCCTGGGGATCCAGTACGCCGTCAAGCTGGCGATCGACCAGGCCAACGCGGCCGGCACGGTCAAGGGCTGGACGCTCGTCCTGGACGCCCAGAGCGACGACGGCGCCACCGCGACCGCGCAGAACGCCGGCGCCGGCGTCGCCTCGGACAGCGACGTCGTCGCCGTCATCGGGACCCTGAACTCCTCGACCGCCCTGGTGGTGCAGCCGTTGCTCGCGCCGAAGAACATCGTGATGATCAGCCCGTCCAACACCAACCCGGTGCTGACCCAGGGCGTGGACTTCGCGACGGCCGAGAAGCGGCAGTACTCGAACTACTTCCGCGTCTGCACCACCGACTCGATCCAGGGACCCTTCGCGGCGCAGTACGCCTACCAGACCCTGGGCATCAAGAAGGTCGCGACGGTGAACGACACCAAGGCCTACGGCAAGGGCCTCGCGTCGGCGTTCGAGCAGGAGTTCAAGAAGCTCGGCGGCACGATCACCAAGTCGACCACCATCAGCCCCACGGGCAGCACCAACTACTCGAGCACGGTCACCCAGGTGAAGGCCACCAGCCCGGCGCTGGTCTACTTCGGCGGGGAGTACGCGACCGCGGGCCCGATGTCCAAGCAGCTGGCGCAGGGCGGGCTCAACGTGCCGCTCATGGGCGGGGACGGCATCTACGCGCCGAACTTCGTCCAGCTCGGCGGGCGGGACGGCGACCTCTGCACGTCGATCGGCGCGCCGATCGAGTCCCTCGCCTCCGGCAAGGGCTTCATCAAGGACTACACCGCGGCGAAGTTCCCGAACCCCTACGGGGCCTACGGCGCGTACGCCTACGACGCGGTGAACGTGGTCATCAAGGCCCTCGCCGCGGTGCTGCCCACGGCCGAGTCCGCGGTCGCGGCCCGGCCGGCCGTGGTCAAGGCCGTCCAGGCGACCAAGCTCGCCGGTGTGACCGGCACGGTGAGCTTCGACCAGTACGGCGACGCGACGAACAAGACCCTGACCGTCTACGAGGTCGCCAAGGGCGCCTTCGCCGCCAAGAAGACCGGGTCCTTCAGCGGCTGACCGCCGCACCACGAGGTCCAGCGGCCCGCGGCGCCGGTCGGCGCCGCGGGCTCCCCCCGCAAGGGATCGGAGTCCCCTCCAGGTGGAGATCTTCCTCCAGCAGCTGATCAACGGAATCTCGGTCGGATCGCTGTACGCGCTGATCGCCGTCGGCTACACGATCGTCTACGGCATCATCCAGCTGATCAACTTCGCGCACGGCGACATCTTCATGATCGGCGCCTTCGGGGGCCTGGCCACGTGGACCTGGGCGCTGGGCGGGAAGACCCTCGCGCTGTGGACGCTGCCGATCGTGATCCTCGGTTCGGTGGTCTCGTCCGTGGTGGTGGCGCTGATCGTGGAACGGGTGGCCTACCGGCCCCTGCGCAACGCGCCGCGCCTCGCGCCGCTGATCACGGCGATCGGGGTGTCGATCGTCCTGCAGCAGCTGGTGCTGACCCGCTACCCGGGGGCGAGCGCGAACCTCTCCTTCCCGTCGATCGACTGGATCACGGGCGCGTCCGTCAACGTCGGGAACCTGTCGATCTCCCGGCCGACCCTGTTCATCGTGGCCACGCTGGTGATCTGCTCGATCGGGGTCAACATCTTCATCTACCGGTCCAGGACCGGGCGGGCCATGCAGGCCGTCGCGCAGGACCCGGACACCGCGAAGATCATGGGCATCGACGTCGACCGGATGGTCGTCATCGCGTTCGTCCTCGGTGCCACCCTCGCCGGCCTCGCGGGTGTCGGGACGGGCCTGCAGGTGTCGAACATCAGCTACCTCATGGGCTTCGACGCCGGCCTGAAGGCGTTCACCGCCGCGGTGCTCGGCGGCATCGGCAACATCAACGGCGCGATCACGGGCGGTCTGCTCGTGGGGGTGCTGGAGTCCATGGCCACCCAGTACGGCCCCGGGCAGTTCAACGGCACCGCGTGGTCGAACATCTACGCGTTCGTCGTGCTGATCATCGTGCTGGTCTTCCGCCCGCAGGGGCTGCTCGGCGCCCGAGTGACGGACCGCGCATGACCGCCGCTGACGTCCGCGCGCGGGTCGACACGGCGATGGGGCGCCTCGGCCCGGCGGCGTGGGCCGCCACCGCGGCCGGCGGCCTGCTCGCCGTCGTGTCGGCGTTCCTGCGCTGGACGTTCGACAGCTCGTTCGCCGGGAACCTCACCTTCTCCGGCTCACCCGGCGGCAGCCAGTGGTGGACGCTGCTGCTCGGCGTGCTGACCGTGGCCGGGGCGCTCCTGTCCGGGCCCGTGCGACTGATCGCCGGGCCCCGCGCCGTGGCGGCGACCCGGGCGGCGGCGGTCTGCGGCTTCGCGCTCATGCTGCTCACGGTGCTCGAGATCGCGATCTCCCTGCACGGGCTGGCGAACCTCGCGTTCGGGGCGTGGCTCGGGCTGGTCGGCACGCTGGTCGCGCTGCTCGCCTCCCGCGGCCTGGTCGCCCCGGCGACCGGGG
>CAXSIB010000052.1:0-12700 GCA_964237095.1 uncultured Actinomycetales bacterium | reverse complement strand
CCTCACCCCGGTTCATCAGCTCATCGAGATACGCCGCCTGGTGCGCACGGTGGAACCCACCCACCCCCAGGTGGACGATCCCCACCCGCACCGCCGCCCGGTCATAGCTCGGGACCGGCACGGTCGCGCCGATCTCGGCGAGGGTGGCGGCACTCAGCATCACCATGAGCTCATCCTGCCCCGTCCCGCGTCGGTCGGTCTACGCTTCAGCATCGTCGAAGCGCCACGGCGCCACTGTGTCCGGGTGCGCTGGTGACGGCTGGCCGGCTCCCTGGTCGGGCGGGGCCGCGTCCCTCGTCCGGGTGGGCGGCGCGCCACAGCTCATGGCGGCTCCGGCTCCCGGATCGCCGTCGGCCCAATCGTCGGCGTGGTAGTCCCGGGCGCCACGGTCCGGTTCTGTTGCCGATTGTGGTCGTCACCGCGAGCGGGCGATGCCTGCGAGACTGCTCTCCCGAATGTGAAGGTCGACCGGCACGCGGACGTCGCGGGCGGGGCCGTCGTGGCCGGCGACCCGTTCGGCGAGCATGTTGAGACAGCGGCGGGCGATGACTGCTTTGTCGGGGCCAATGGTGGTCAAACTGGGCGTGCTGAAGGCGGCGTCGCTGATGTTGTCGAATCCGGCGACACCGACTGCTCCGGGCACGGCCACCCCGTGTTCGTGCAGGGTCCGCAGCGCCCCGAGAGCGAGGGCGTCGTTGAAGGCGACGACCGCGTCGGGGGGTTCAGGAAGGGCGAGCAGGTCGGCCATGGCAGCGGCGCCTTCGGCTCGGTGCCAGCGGCTGGTCCGCACGACGAGGTCCGCGCGGTAGGGCAGGCCGGCACTGCGCAACGCGCCCCGGTAGCCGCGCAGCCGCAGATGGGAGGTGGCGAAGGCGGGGCTGGTGGCCCCAGCGATCACCGCGATCCGGCGGCGTCCTTGACCGATGAGGTGAGCTACCAACTGGCGGGCGGCGGCGACGTTGTCGAATCCGACGTGATCCAGCGACGACGGTGCGGTTCGCTCTCCGAGGAGGATCGTCGGCAACCGGGGGTTCAGTCGGGCGAGCGCGGGACCGCCCAGTCCGAGGGCGTTCAAGATGATGCCGTCGACCCGCCCGGTGCGGGTAAGGGCTTCGAGGAGGTCGGTCTCCCGCCTGGTCGTACCGGCGGTCTCGTCGATGAGGACGGTCAGTCCCAGCGTCCGGGCATGCTCGACGAGCTGATGGGCCAGCTCACCGAAGTACGGAACGCTGAGGTCGGGCAGGAGCACCGCGACGGTGCCGGTCTTGCCTTCCCGGAGGCTTCGGGCGAGCAGGTTGGGCCGGTAGTCCAGCTCGTCGAGTGCGGCCTGCACCTTCGTTCGCATGTCCGGTGACACGTAGCGGTACCCGTTGGCCACGTTGGACACGGTCCTCGGTGACACCCCGACATGTGCGGCGACGTCACGCAGGGTGATCGCCATCGTCAGATGATCCCACAAGTTCCACGGTGGCTCGGAGGGCCAGCCGTTGCTCAGGGACTGCCTCCCGCTTGTGCTGCACCCCGGGCGAGCGACCAGGTCTCGGACGTGGTTTTTCGGTGGCTGTTCCGGTAGGGCATCACCCACGTTCAAACCGGCTTCACCTGAGCGGGGCACGAGCCAGTCCCCACCCGTCTGACGGAAACCGACGCGCTCCGGCGGTCGAGAACGCGGGCCGCCATCGCGCGTCGCTGACCACCCGGTCGAGCTGACCCGACGGCTCGGACACCGCCGTCGGTGATCACCCCAGCGGGTGGTCGAGCGGGGCGTTCGAACCGCGTGGGGCCGCTCACCGGCGCGGCGTGTTGGGGCGGCCCGCTGCGTGCCGCCGCATGGCGACGGCCGGCGGTGGGAGGCGCGACCGCGGCGGCGGTGGAGTCCGGGCCAGCCGTAGGACGACGAACCCCCTGAACGCAGGTCTTGCATCGATGGGCGGCCCGTGGTCCACTGGGCTCGTTCAATCTCGGGTTCGACCCGACCCTCCGGGGGCTGCCCAGTGTCTGCTGTCCTCGGTCCCTGGGCACCGGCAGCTGTGCTGCCACCTCGGCTTGACCGGTTGTCGCGGCGGGTCACAGCACGACGGGAGCTCGACACCAAGATGTGATCGGTCCCATCTTGCAATCGGCCGGGTGGGCCGTCATCATCGGAACGGCACCAGGGCGCTCCTGCCCGGGGTGCAGCTGGCTCGACGATGAGCGCTCGTCGGGCTGGGCTCGGGCCCGACGAGATCGGAAGTCGCATGAAGTCTTCGATGTCACCCCTCGGTCGAGGAATCTCCCGCCGCGGTCTGCTGCGCGGCGGGATCGCGGCCGCCGCGGGGATCGGCGCGGCGGGGACCCTCGCCGGATGCGGGAGTGCGTTCGCGTCCGGGATCGCCGGCACGAAGCTCGACCCCGGGACGGTCACCTTCTGGAACCTGTTCGGCGGCGGTGACGGTGCCCGGCTGACCACGATGCTGGACAACTACCAGACCAGCCACGGCGGCGCCAAGTCGTTGGAGGCGGCGACGTTCGCCTGGGGAAACCCGTACTACACGAAGGTGTCGCTCGCGACGCTGGGGGGTAAGCCGCCGGACGTGGCGATCGCTCACCTCACGCGGGCCAAGAACCTGGCCGACGCGGGGCTGCTGGAGAAGATCACCCCGGAGCTGCTGGCGGTCGGCGGCTTGAAGGTCGATGACTTCACCGACTCGGTGTGGAAGGCCGGCCTGGTCAACGGGACGTCGTACGACATCCCCCTCGACACCCACCCGTTCGTGATGTTCTACAACCTCGACGTGTGCAAGAAGGCCGGTCTGCTCGGATCGGACGGCCTGCTGAAGCCGATCCAGGGCGTGGAGCAGTGGACGGCCGCGTTGACCGCTGCGAAGAAGGTCACCGGCCAGTACGGGGCGACCGCGGCGACCATCGGGGACACCTCGACCAGCTGGCGCTGGTTTCAGACCCTGTACTCCCAAATGAACGGCAGCACACCGTTCCTGTCCAACGCCGGCACCGAGGTCACGATCAACGACGACAACGCCGTGAAGACCCTCACATTCATCCAGCAGCAGACGAAGTCGGGCCTGATGCCCGCGCAGACCGACTACGCCGGCGCTGAGACCCTGATGTTCACCGGCAAATCGGCGTTCTATCTGGAGGGTGAGTGGGAGATCACCACCGCCCAGACCGCGAAGGTGCCCTTCAGCATCACCACGGTGCCGACGTTGTTCGATCACCCGGCCGCCCAGGCCGACTCCCACACCTTTGTCCTGCCGCGGATGAACCGTGACACGGGCCAGACCGACCGGGCGATGGGCTTCATCAAGAACATGCTGTCGCAGTCGATGATCTGGGCGGCCGGCGGTCACATCCCGGCGTACAAGCCGATCCTGGACAGCGCCGCGTACAAGGCGCTGCAGCCGCAGGCGCAGTACGCCAAGGCCGCGGGATTCGCGGTCTATGACGCCCCCGCGTGGTACAGCGGCTCCGGGGCGAACTTCGAGGTCACCGTGGGTTCGCAGATCGGGCTGGTCCAGGAAGGGCTGACCAGCCCGGCGGCCGCGCTCGCGAGCATGAAGAGCCAGCTGCAGGCGTACGCCAAGACCCCCAACCCGCTGTGATGAACGGAGCCCGCGACGTGACCCCACCCGCCCGCCGTGAGAGGTGTCAGCAGTGACCTCCGAGACCCTGTCCCCGCCGGTCCAGGTGGGCCGGCGCACCAGCAACCGAAGCATCCGTGGTACTGACAGCCGTTCCGCGTGGCTGTTCCTCGCCCCCTTCGTCGTGTTGTATCTGCTGTTCATCATCGGCCCCACCCTGTACGGCTTCCTGATGAGCTTCTTCTCCACCAGTCTTGTCAAGTCCGGGCTTGGCAAGAGTGCTGGCCTGGCGAACTACCGGGAAGAGCTGTCCAGCTCGGTGTTCTGGTCGTCGCTGTGGCACACCGTCCTGTTCACCATCCTCACGACCATCCCGCTGGTCATCCTTGCGTTCGTGTTCGCGTTGCTCGCCAACCGGGTGCGCCGCGGCCGATCGTTCTACCGGCTTGCGTTCTTCCTGCCGTACATCCTGCCGTCGGCGACCATCGCCCTCATCTGGTCGTTCATCTACACCCCCGCACTCGGAATCCTCGACGCAGCACTGAGTCGGCTCGGTTACAGCACCCCGCCGGCGTGGCTGGGGGACCCGGTGTGGGCGATGCGGTCGGTGGCCTTCGCCACCATCTGGTGGACCATCGGTTTCAACTTCGTCCTCTACCTGGCCGGGCTGCAGGACATCCCCCGGGAGCTGTACGAAGCAGCGTCAATCGACGGGGCCAGCCCGTGGCAGCAGATCCGCTCCATCACCATCCCGCTGCTCAGCCGGACGACCACATTGGTCATCGTGTTGCAGATCATCGCGTCGCTGAAGGTGTTCGACCAGATCTACATCATGACCTCCGGTGGCCCTGGGACGACCACGCAACCGGTGCTGGAGTTCATCTACAACACCTCGTTCACTGACTTCCGCGTGGGGGCCGCGGCGGCCGCGTCGGTGCTGTTCTTCGTCCTCATCCTCGCCGTGTCCGCGGTCTGGTTGACCATCACCCGCCGGCAGGAGAGGCAGGCCTGACATGGCTACCGCAATCGACGACAGGGGCCGCGGCATCAGCTCTGCAGCCCCGATCCAGCGCAAGCCCAGCAACGGTGAACCTACAAGCCTGCGCGCGTTCAACATCGTGTGCGCCGCGGTCCTCGCGGTGTTCGCTCTGCTCTGGCTGCTGCCCAGCCTGTGGGCGTTGTACACCTCACTCAACCAGAACTCGGTGGCATCACTCGGAGCGGGGCCGCTGCTGCGCCACCCGAGCTTCACGATGCATTCCTATATTTCCTTGTTCCAGCAGGGCAACATCCTCGACTGGTATCTCGCGAGCTTTGTCACCACCCTGGTGACCGTCGCCCTCACCGTGGTGTCAGCGAGTATGGCCGCTTATGCTCTGTCTCGGCTGCAGTTCCGGGGCAAGAACGCGGTGTTCGTCATCGTCTTGGCCGGGATCATGATTCCCGGGCAGGTCCTGATCGTGCCGTGGTTCCGGGAGTTCAATGCCCTGCACCTGCTCAACACCTACTGGGCGGTCATCTTGCCCCAGGTGCCCTCGGCGGTGGCGGTGTTCGTGTTCAAGCAGTTCTTCGACGGGCTGCCGAAGGAGCTCGAGGAATCCAGCCGGGTCGACGGGGCCGGGTCGTGGACGATCTTCCGGCGGATCATCATGCCGCTGGCCCGGCCGGCGGTCGCGGCGGTGTCGATCTTCACCGCGGTGTGGACGTGGAACAACCTGCTGTGGCCGCTGCTCGCGCTGTCCAACCCGAAGCTGATGACCATCCCGGTGGGGCTGGCCACCGTCCAGGGATCGTTCGGTCAGCGGGTCGCCGACATCATGGCCACCTCCATCCTCGGTGCGTTGCCGCTCATCATCTTGTTCCTGTTCTTCCAGCGGCGGATCATCGAAGGCATCGCCGGAACCGGCCTCAAGGGCTGACCACAGCTCGGCCTGTCCCTGAGCCTGCTGGTCTGCACACCCGCCGCGGTGTGCAGGCCAGCGGCATGTCGCGGTCCGGTGATCCCGTGGTCCTCTCCCTTGGACGGGGGGCGCCCGTGGTGGCGGCGGCCGGTGACGCTCTCACGGTCAGGCGGAAGCCAACGTGACCCGGACCCGCTCCTGGAGTGCAGCCGGGTCACCCGCCCGGTGATCGGTGCCGGGGTGCCAGCGAGGAAGATCGGCGGTCGTGACCCAGGTGAACACCTGCCCGGCTCGCCGGGGGTCGTCGGAGTACCCGGTGATCGCCTCGGCCAGAGCCGCCGCCTGCGCCGGAGAGGCGGTGTGGTCGCGCGGGTGGTCGGCGACGGTGGCGCAGATCGCGGCGATGTCGGTCCACCACCGCGCGGTCCGGGTGGTGTGCACCGTCACCAGGGGACGGCGCACTAACCAGTCCTTCAGCGCGGGTTGCGGGTGCGCGGCGGCGGTGTCCACGATCACCTGGAGGCGGACGCCGGGATGGGCGGCGGTGACCTGCTGGAGGAACGGCAGCAGGTGCGCCAAGGGTGAGGCGTGCCCCCGCCGGTGGACTGGCTGGGCGGGCACGCTGTCCAGGGCCGCCGCCAGGGCCGCGGCCGCACGGTGGACGTCGTGCGACGACTCCGGGACCCGGTCCTTCGAGCGGCCCGGTGCGGACACCGTCGAAGAGGCAGCGTTCGGGCGCGCATCCGACGCTGGTCTGACCGGGCGGTCATCGACACAGACAACCAACGCCCGCCCCGCCGGGTTCAACGACAACGCCACCACCGCCTGCACGTCGGCCCGTAGCTTCGGCACGCTCGGCAGCCGGAACGCGTCGACCCGGGCGGGCTGCAGATCCCACTTCAGCCACACCTCGGTGACCGCCTCCGGGAAGGCGATGCCGAGATGGTCGGCCAGGCGCGCGGCGGTCCACAGTGGCGAACCCGGCACGCCGGGCGGTGGCCGCAGCGTTGTCGTGATCACCTCGACCTCCGTGTCGACCGACACCGGGAACGGGACCTCCGGGCCGGTCAGAGCGGCAATCCCCGCGGTGCGGTAACGGTTGCGCCACGCCAGCACCGTTGGCCGGGACACCCCCAGGCGCCGGGCGATCTCCACGGTCGCAACGCCCTCACTGGCCAAGATGAGGATCCCCGCCAGCCGCGCGACCTCGGTCCGCACCGACGGTGACCGCACCAGGGCAACCAACCGGTCCTTGTCTCCCCGGCGGAGCCTGAGCGCAGCAGCAGTGGGCACAACCCAGTGTCTCAACCGGACGGCGAAGCGGGCTCCAGGACGGCGCGGGGACAGCACACCTCCGAGATCGACATCGCCGGCCTCCATACTCGAGGCGATCACGTTCCATGGCCGACTCCCACCCCGCTGGAGCAGTGAACGTCACGTCCGTCGACCCGAGCGCAGCTGCAACCTTCCCGGCGGTTGCACTCGAAAGGCCGAACGCCGACTGCACCACGGGGCGGGCCGGGGCCACACCGCCCGTGGGTGTCAGCGGTGCGGTGGCTGATCCGCCACCGGCGACGATCTCACGGCCCGGGACACCCCGCATGCGGCCACCCCGAGGGTCGCGGGGTCGCGGGATCGGCTGGGCACGCCCTGGTGATCGTGAACGACGATCTTGTGGCGCCGGGCTGGACCGGCCATCAGGAGCCGAGGTGGGCGTCTTGCCTGCACCCTCCGCGTGACCGTCGGCAACTCACCCGCTTCGGCCGATCGGATGGTTCGACGGGCCGCGTCCGACCAATCCCAGCTGTGGCCGATGCTGGGGGTACCCGGCGCAGTCCGCGCCGCGACTGGAGAGGAACCCGTACATGGCATCAGGAGAAATAGGTGGGCAGTATGAGGCGCCCGGGTCGACCGTCGCGGGCGGCGCTGACCGCGAGTCCGCCGCCGACTTCGGCCGACGGATGGCGTCGTCGGAGGAGGAGGCTGAGCGGTACACCGACAACGAGGACACCAATCCCGGGGGCCGGTGACACTCCGGAGAACGATGCGGAGACCGCGAACACGCCCAATTCGGTGACCGCGTTTGCGCAGAACGCCAGGCACGACTGATCTTGGATCCACCGACGACCTACGCCACTCCTGGACGCGAGGACGGCGGCGCCGGGGTTCGGCGCCTCGAGGGTTACAAGGCTCAACGCGGTACTGGCTACAGTGCCAACCGGTGGCTGCACCGATGACCACCGCGACCCGGCTGCTCCGGTGGGCAGCAGAGCTGCGGCAGGGACCGGCAAACTCCGCCCGCGGCGCGGCTCGCCTAATCGCCGACGTCCTGGTCATGGCAACCCCCCGTCGCCCTGGTTTGACCCATCTTGCGGGCCGATTCCGCCCCCGACGACCACACCGTCATGGCCGCGTCCCATCGAGGCGGTGCCCGGCTCTGGCTTGGCGCAGACCTGACCCGAACACGACCGCCGTGATCGAGGCGACCTCGGAACCGGGTCCGACGCGGAGACCCGGGCCGCTACCCGGACGCAATCCGCGACGACGAGCATCGGCAGGTCGGCGGCGACACCTGAGTGCGGCCGCGCCGGGCGAGCTACCGGGAACCGCGGCGGCCGCGGCGGACCCCATGAGAAGTCACGACACATCAACTCCGCTGGGTGCCTTGTTGCTGAACATCGGCCAGGGTGACGACGCGCTGGAGACCGAAATCGGTGGCCGGTGTTGTCCACGGGTAGTGGGGGGTGCGGGGTGCTCAGCTGTCGGTGGGGATGATATGACCCAAGATTGGCTCGGCCGGGGTGATGGCGGCGGTGGGGTCGGGGGTGGCGTCGGTGACCGGGTCCACGGTCACGGATACGACCGGACTGACCGAGCCGGTGGGGTCGGGGGCCACCGGCTCGACGTCGACGACCGCCGGCCCGGCGGGGTCGGCGACGGGGCCGGGGGCGTCGGGCAGGTCTGGGGCGGGGCCGCGGGTCAGGTCGGGGTTGTCCTGCCACGGGTTCTCCGCGTGTCGCAGGGTGTGCCAGGCGCCGTAGGTGACGCCGGTGAGGGCGGCGACCGCGAGGACCCACCCCACGGTGCGGGCGCGCCGATGCGTGGGGGAGGCCGCGGCGAGGGGGACGGGTTGCCCACCGAGGAGGGCGGCCCAGGCGTTGAGTCCACGGCGGGCCGCCTCCCGGGTCACCGGTGCACCCAGGTCGACCGCACCGGCGGTGGCGGCGCGCACGGTGACCCCGGCCCGTAGGGCGGCGTTGGTCGCTACCGGCCCGAAGCGCTGCCCCGTGGCCCGGACCGTGGGCAGCAGCCTTGTTTGGACCGTGGTTCCGGCACGGCCACCGGCCTCGACCAGAACCGGGACCCACCGCACGCGCGCGTCCCGCACGGCGGGTCTGAGCTGGTCGACCACCAACACCCGCACCTGCCCCGGGGCCCCGGCGACGGCGGACCGCACCCACCCTGTTCGGACGGTCACGGTGCGGGCACCCGGGATGGGATCGGTCGGCGGGACCGTGCTCATGGACACTCCACTCTCGGACGGCAAATCCGGGCAGGCTGGCGGGGGCACCCGAAAGCACCGACCGCGATGGTTGCCGTGTCCGGTGACACAGCAGTGACGTTTCCGCCCACCCGGCGACGGGCTCAACCGGGCGGGGCGGGCAGACCTCGTGCTATCGCAGGGACTTCTTGACCTTCCCGGCGGTGACCTGAGCGGGGCGTTGGAGTTCACCCTGCTGTGCGGTCAACGCGACCAGGACCCCGGTCAGGGACGGGATGACCCACTGCAGGGCCCGCAGCTGCTGCTGGCGGGACGCGATCTCCGGCGGGGTCTGCGCTGACGGTTTCACCCCACCCTCGGCGGGGATGCCGCCGGCGTGCTCCGGGCTGCGGACCGCGGCGGTGTCCTTCTGCCCCAGCCACCCGCTGACCGCGGTCGCGGCCAACGCGAGGACGGTGACCACCGTCTTGCCGGCACTGGCCGCCGCGACCCCGTCCTGGCTGTGGATCCGGTCGCGGTTGGTGACGGTCAAGCCGGCTCCCCCGATCAGGTGGGCACCGATCGCGGCCGCCGCGACCGGGGTCCACCGCGCCCACGCGGCGGTCGCCACCTTGAACCGGTCGAGGGGGTCAGCCACGTCGTTTGCGGCGCCGTTGAACCCGACCGCCCCCGCCAACGACCCCCCGAACCACACCGCCAGCCCGGTGTCGTGCAGCACCCGAAGAACCAGCTCCCGGTCCGCCATGTCATCCCCTCGTGTTCGGTTCCCGCGGTCTGTCCCACGTGTGTTGCCCCGCTGGTCTCGGCTGCCACCGGCGTGGGTCCACCGGCAGCGCCTCCCGGGGTGGCGGTCTTGGCGCCGTTCCGACGTCCGCCCCCCGGACCCGACCCAGACGCGCGAACTTACGCCGTACACCCCTCGGGCGCCAGCCCACCACCACAGCAGCAGACACCGTCGACCCCGCACCCTCGAGCGCCGGGCACAGTCACCCCGGCACGATCAACCCGGCACGATCAACCGGGACGGTCGACCCGGGACGGGGGTCAGGGGGTGGGTGGGGTGGTGTGGGAGATGAACCGGTCGTAGACGACGGCCGCGACCACCCCACCCAGCAGCGGCCCGACCAGGTAGATCCAAAAGCCGTGGAGGTGCCCGGACAGCAGCATCGGGCCGAGGGCGCGGTCGGGGTTGACCGCGCCGCCGGTGACCGGGCCGCCGATGAGGACCGCGGCGACGAGGGCGAACCCGATCGCGGGCGCGGCGGCCGCGAACGGGACCCGGTCGTCCCCGGCGGTGGCGATGACCACGAACACCAGCAGGAACGTGATCAACGCCTCGACCGCGACCGAGCGGAGGTCGCTGACCCCGGCCCGGGGCAGCGTCGCCCCCAGCGACGCCTGACTGCGGGCCCGGGAGCCGTAGGTGATCCAGGTGGCACCGGCGCCCAGGACGGCCCCGACCAGCTGGGCGGCGAGGTAGGCGGGGACGAACCGCCACGGGAACCGGCGGGTGACGGCGAGCCCGACGGTGACCGCGGCGTTGACGTGCGCCCCGGACACGTTCCCCAGCGCCGCGACCACCGCCGTCAGGGTCAGGCCGAACGCGAGGGCCACCGCCAGGGAGTCCGGGGCGGTCCCCGCGATCGACTTGTCGAGGGCGGCCGCGGTCGCGGTCGCGGTCCCGGCGTAGACCAGGAAGAACGTGCCGACCAGTTCCGCCGCGGCGGCCCGGGCCCGGCTCGGGGCCTCCGCCGCTGGAGTCGTGGGGTCAGGGTCCCGGGCTGGTTCGGTCGGCGGGGGCAGCACGGTGGACAAGGCAGCTCCAGTCAGATCGAGCGGGCATGACCGTCCACGGCCGGCGGCCGCGGCGGTGATCAGACCAGGACACCAGAACACCAGAGGCCACCCCGGTGCGCGGGGATGACCCGGTGGCCGTGGACGACGCCCGCGGATCTGACCACCGCCCGAACCGTCGAGCAACCGGGTCCAGGTCCAGTCGAGTGGGCCACGACCGCGGCACCCCGGCAACCCCGAGGTGACCGATCCCGGGAGTGGTTCACCGGAACTGATGGACGCTCAGGTGGGCGGTTCATCCGCTGTCCTGGTCGCCACCGGGGTGGTCGGTGTCGGCGCTGCGGCCGACGGCGCTGACGCCGCGGTGATCGACGGCGGGACGTCGCCGCGGTGACCGGTCGACCACGGGCGGCACGCTGGGTCACCGGGGGTGACCAGCTCGTCCGGCCGTTTCGACCGGGAACGCCGATACTGGGTGGAGGATCCCGCCCGTGGCTACTGGGTCCGCAGTCGGCTTGGGGCCGCCGGTCGGCAGCGGTCGACCTGGACCACGGTGGCAGGTGACCGGCCGGCCCGGTGCGCGCAGGCCCCTGATCAGGTGATGTTCTCGCGGGAAAGGTGGTGGGTGTGGCGTCGACCGCAGGACTCAACGGTCATCCCCCACTGCTGGCCGCGCCGGCCGCCGGGGCGGCGGGCACGACCCGGCGGGGGTTGAGCCGCCCGGCAATCGTGGACGCCGCGATCGCCCTCGTCGACGCCGACGGCCTCGCGGAGCTGACGATGCGCCACGTCGCGAACCGGCTGCAAGTGGAGGCGATGTCCCTCTACCGGTACGTGGTGAGCCGGGAGGCGCTGCTGGACGCGATGGTGGAAGCGGTGGTGGACGCCCTGTACGCCGACCCCGAGGTGTACCTGGCTCCCCGCCACGGCTGGGAGGACTACCTGTCCCGCCTGGCGTTCGGGGTGCGGCGGATCGCGATGGACCATCCGCGGCTGTTCCCGCTGGTCGCGACCCGCCCGCCGGCGGCGCCGTGGGTGCGTCCGCCGCTGCGGAGCCTGCGGTGGATGGACTCCTTCCTGTCCGGGCTGGTGGACTGCGGGTTCAGCGACGACGGTGCGGCCGCGGTGTACCGGGCGTTCACCTCGTTCCTGCTCGGCCACCTCCTCCTCGACGTGGCCGCCCTGAACGTGGACATCAGCGCCGTCGCCGACACCAGCCCCGGCCCGCTCGTTCCCACCGATGGTGATGCCGCCGCGTCGGGGATGGGGGATCCGCTGGCGGGGTACCCGGTGCTGCGGCGGATGGAACCGAAGCTGTCCGAGGACTTCGCCGCGGCCGAGTTCGAGAGCTCGCTGGTCAACCTCCTGACCCGACTGGCCGAGCTTCGTCCTACCCCGACCCGGCCTGATCGGCCGGGGGGTCGGCGGTGACGCTGCCCGGGGTCGCCGCGGCCGCTCCACCGGCCGGTTCACAGCCCGAGCGGCTCGGCTTGCACCCGTCCGTTTAGGGTGTAAGTTCCTCGGTGGGTCGGCAACCAGGCCCTGTACCACTCGCCGGTTCGGAACCAGCCGGCCCCGTCCCACCCCCGGTGGCGGCGGGTTTTCAGGTTCCGGAGCGCCCGGCCCTGACGCCGAACCCGGGAGCCCGAAACCACCTGATGGTCCAGTCGATCCTCACCCGGCTCAGCTCCTGTCATCTGCAACCCCTGTAGTGCGTCTTGCCCGGACGGGGCCCCCGTTCCGGTACCTGTGTGCGGACCCCAGGTCCGCGTGAAGGGACTTCCCATGGCTTTGAACGTGAGCAATCCTGCTGATCTGCGCGGCGCCAACGTGACCGGTGCCGGGGAGAAGTTGGGCAAGGTCGAGGAGGTCTACCTGGACAACGAGACCTCGAAGCCGGAGTGGGCCGCGGTGAAGACCGGCCT
>CAXSIB010000051.1:0-12726 GCA_964237095.1 uncultured Actinomycetales bacterium | reverse complement strand
ACGGCCTGACCACGACCGTCGACGGGGTCACCGGGGTGACCGGCACCGCCGCCGTCGTCGGGCTCCTCGTCCTCGTCGCCCTCCGGAAGGGTTGGCTGGGCACCCGGTCGACGGTCCTGGAGACCGCCGGCGTGGTCGGGGCGATCGGCCTCTTCGGGTTCATCTCGACCGGGCGGTCGTCCCTGGGCCTCGCCGAGGCCGAGACCAGTCGCTACGCCTACCTGGTCGCGGCCCTGGCCCTGCCGGCCGTGGCCACAGCTCTGCAGCGGTTCCTCGACAGCGCCCCGGCGCGCTCGGGCCGCGGCCGGGACCGCCGCCGGCTCGTGGTGACCTGGGTGGCCGTCGCCGTGTCGACGGTCGGCCTCTTCGACCGCGGGCTGGGCATGCTCGAGAACCGGATCGCGCTCCGGGTCGGTCTGGAGGACCAGATCCGGGCCGGGGCCGCCGCCGCCGACGCCCTCGCCGCGACCGGCGCGCCGCTGCTGGCCACCGTGTCCGTCAACCACTACAGCGCCTACCTCGACGGCGCCGCGGTCATCCGGCTGCACCGCCTCCACGCCCTCGACGGGCTGCCCCGACCGGGCGAGGCGACCCTGGCCGACGTCCGACTGACCTTCCAGACCTCGTTGGTGGCCCGGGAGACCTTCCTGGACTACAGCGCCGGCCGGACGCCGCCGCCCGCGGCGCCGATCAGGGAGGTGCTCCCGGACCGGTCCTCACCGGCGGCCCTCACGGTCACCCCGCAGCGGTTCCCCGCGGTCCCCGTGGTCCTCGACGGCCACCGCGCGGCGGCGCCGCCGGACCTGTCCCCGCAGCTCGGCTGCGCCACGGTGGAGCCCGACCCGACCGGGCAGGTCGTCGTCGCGCTCCCCCTCGGGCCCCGCCACCCGGTGGCCGAGTACCTCCTGACGCGGACCCCGACGCTGGTCACCTACAGCTGGGTCCCCGACGACCGGCTCCTGGTCTCCAGGAACGCCCTGCTCGAGCCGGTGTCGGTGTACCAGCTGACCTCACTGACCCGAACGGGCACGCTCCGGGTCAGCTCACCCGGACCCCTGGTCCTCTGCCGGGTCGCCTGAGGTCCACGGAGCCCCGGGAGCGGCCCCGGGGTCACCAGCCGAGGGTGCCCGGTGCGCCCTTGAACGGGCCGGTGACGTCGTCGGTGATCCAGCCGCCGTAGAAGCCGCCGGGCTGTGCCCGGACCACCTCGCCGGCCACCGTGCAGGCCAGCGGCGCCGGGTAGAACGCGACCGCCCCGGCAAGGGGCTCGAAGCCGGGCCACGGGGCCTCGTAGGACCAGGCGCCGGCCGGGGCGAGGACGTCCCCGTCGGGGGCGAGGACGTCCCAGTAGGTCGCCGGCCCCTTGAACTCGCACACCGAGCTGCCGGGGGCCGGCCCGAGCGCACCGACGGTGATGTCGTCGCGGGGGACGTAGAAGACCGGCGGGTGGCTGGTCTCGAGCACCCGGAACGCGCGGGCGGTCCGGGCGAGCAGCGCACCCGGCCCGCCGCCGGCGTCCCGGGCGTGGATCTCGACCAGGCGGCTGTCGGTCTCGAGGCGCGGGGGGCGCGGGAAGTCCCACACCGACTCCTGCCCGGGCCCGACGGGATCGGGCACCACCCCGCCCGACCGTGCCCTCGATCCGTGGAACGCCATCCCCCGATCGTCCTCCGGGCCGCTGGCTACCGTGCGGCCGTGCCCGACGACGACCGCGACGACCCCGGCGACGACCCGGCCGGTGGGCCGGGGAGCGCGGGGACCGTGCCGCTCGTCGCGGCCTGGGCGCTGCGGGCCGCGCCCGGCACCGCCGGGGGTCGGCGGGTGGACGGGGCCACCCCGGACTCGGCGCTGCAGCGGACCGCCGACCGCATCGACGCCGTCGACGCGAGGGTGCTCGCCTTCGTCCCCCAGTCCGAGCCGGCGCGGCGGTCCATGGCGGTCCGGGCCGCCGACCTGCCGCGGTACCGCGGGCAGCCGAAGCCGCCGCTGCACGGGACGACCGTGGGCGTCAAGGACATCCTCCGGGTGGACGGGCTGCCGACCAGGGCCGGGAGCGACGTCCCGGCCGAGGTCCTCGCGGGCCCGCAGGCCACCGTCGTCGACCGGCTCCGGGCCGCGGGCGCCCTCGTCGCGGGCAAGACCGCCACGGCGGAGTTCGCGTCGTCCGCGCCCGGCCCGACCCGCAACCCGCACGACCTCCGCCACACCCCCGGCGGGTCGAGCAGCGGGTCCGCGGCGGCGGTCGCCGCGGGCATGGTGCCGCTGGCGATCGGGACCCAGACGATCGGCTCGGTGATCCGGCCCACGGCCTTCTGCGGGGTCGTGGGCTTCGTGCCCACCTGGGGCCGCATCCCGGTCGACGGCGTCATCGCCAACGCGCCCAGCCTGGACCGGCTCGGCACCTTCGCCACCGACGTCGCCGGCGCGCTGGTCGCCGCGGCGGTGCTCGTCGACGGCTGGCGGGCGGGGACGGCGGCCGCCGGGCCACCTGTCGTCGGCGTGCCGGTCGGGGCGTACCTCGACCTCACCGCGCCCCGCGCCCGCGCGCGCTTCGACGCCACCGCGGCGGCCCTCCGCGACGCCGGGATCGACGTCCGGGAGGTACCTGTGCTGGCCGACGTCGAGCAGGTCGTCGCCGCCCTCACGACCGTGAACCGGTACGAGCTCGCCCGGGTCCACACCGCCTGGTTCGCCGCCCACGCGGGGGACTACCGGGAGGAGACGGCCGCGACGATCCGCGCCGGGCAGCGGCTGACCGACGCCGACCACGCCGCCGGCCGGGCCGGGCTGGACGCCGTGCGCGACGACCTCGCGAGGACGATGGACGCCGCCGGCATCGACCTGTGGATCGCCCCCGCCGCCCGCGGCCCGGCCCCCGCGGGCCTCGGGTCGACCGGCGACCCCGTCATGGACCTGCCCTGGAGCGCCGCCGGGATGCCCGCGGTGACCCTGCCCGCGGGGCGCGTGGACGGTCTCCCCGTCGGGCTGCAGCTGGTCGCCCGGCGGGACGGCGACGAGGAGCTGCTGGGCGCGGCCGAGCAGCTCGAGGCGGTCCTCCGCGGCGACGGCTCCTGACCTCCGTCCGCCGCCGCCGGCGTCGGCCCGCCGTCAGCGGCCGGGGGCCGCGCCGCGGTCAGCGGCCGGGGCCGCCGTGGACTGGCGGACGACGAGCTCGGGCAGCGGCGGCCGCGGCGGCGGGGTGTCGGTCCCGTCGTCGCCGATCAGGCGCAGGAGCATCTCCAGCGCCGTCGAGCCGAGCGCGTCGAAGTCCTGCCGCACCGTCGTCAGCCCGGGCACGGCCCACGCGGCGACCGGGATGTCGTCGAAGCCGACCACCGACAGGTCCCCCGGGACGGCCACGCCGAGCTCCCAGCAGCCGCGGAGCACCCCGAGGGCCACGTCGTCGTTCGCGGCGACCACCGCGGTGACCTCCGGGTCGCGGGCGTGGGCGTGCGCCCAGCGGTGGCCCGACGCCGCGGTCCAGTCCCCGGCGTGCGGCGGGAGCGGGGGCAGCCCGGCGGCGCGGACGGCCCGCCGCCAGCCGGCGAGCCGCTCGCGGGCCTCGCCCCAGTCCAGCGGGCCGGCGATGTGGTCGATGCGCCGGTGCCCGAGGGCCGCCAGGTGGTCGACCGCGCGGGCGACCCCGTGGCGCTGGTCGATGCGGACCGTCGGCACGCCCGGCGTCGAGTCGGCCTCGACCGCGACCGTGGGCAGCCCGGGCGGCGGGGCGACCGGGTCGGCCACGTCCTGGGGGGCGATCACGACCGCGCCGGCCACCGAGTTCGACACCAGCGCGCGGTAGGCGTCGGTGAAGCCGGCCGCCGTCGGGGAGTCCGGGGTGACGACGCTCAGGCCGTAGCCGGCGGCGCGGGCGGCCCGCTCGAGGGCCAGCAGGGTCGTGATCGGCCCGTGGTTGCGGGTGTCGACGGCGATCACCCCGATCGCGGTGGCGCGGCGGTTGACCAGGGCCCGGGCGATCGCGTTGGGCCGGTAGCCGAGCTCCGCCACGGCCGCCAGCACCCGGGTGCGGGTCTCCGGGCGCACCGCCGGGGACTCGTTGAGCACCCTCGACACCGTCTGGATCGACACGCCCGCCGCCAGCGCGACGTCGAGCATGATCACCGGCCGCGGGGCCTGCTCCATCCGCACCCCCTCCTCGGCCGGCCGCCGGTCGGCCGCTGCCGGTCGGCCGCCACCGGGGTCCGGCCGGCACTCCCGACGGTCTCGGCGGTGTCCCGGGTCGGGGACACCTGCGGGAGTCTGCCCGGCCGCGAGCCGTCGGTACACCCCTCGGGACCGCGGACCCGGGTCCGGCGGGGCCCGCGCGGGCGACGGGGGGCCCGGAGGTTGCTAGCGTTCACATCCTGACCGGCCGTCCCCCTGGCGGCGGTTGCTCGCGGGCATCGCGGCCCGAGATCGGAGGACGTCCGTGACCGGTCCAGAGGCAGGTGCAGGGACAGTCGCCTCCCCACCGGGTCCCCGCTACCTCGTCGGGGTCGACTTCGGCACCCTGTCCGGGCGGGCCGTGGTCGTCGACGCCGCCGACGGCCGGGTGCTCGGGTCCGGGGTGAGCGAGTACGCCCACGCGGTGATCACCGACCACCTGCCCGCGGACCTCGCGGGCGAGGAGGCCGCCGCGCGGCCGCTGCCGCCGGACTGGGCGCTGCAGGCGCCGGACGACTACCGCGAGGTGCTCCGCGTCGCCGTCCCCGCCGCCCTCGCGCAGGCCGGGATCGATCCCGCGCAGGTGGTGGGCATCTCCACCGACTTCACCGCGTCCACCCCGCTGCCGACCACCGCCGACGGCACCCCCCTGAGCGAGGTCCCGGAGCTGCGCGGACACCCGCACGCCTGGGTAAAGCTCTGGCGCCACCACGCCGCCCAGCCGCAGGCGGACCGCGTCAACGCGGTCGCCGAGGAGATCGGGGAGACGTGGCTCGGCCGGTACGGCGGCCGGATCTCGAGTGAGTGGGAGTGGGCGAAGGCCCTGCAGGTCTGCCAGGAGGACGCCGTCGTGTGGGCGGCCACCGGGCGCTGGATCGAGGCCGCGGACTGGATCGTGTGGCAGCTCACCGGCGCGGAGAGCCGCAACGTGTGCACCGCGGGCTACAAGGGCATCTTCCAGGACGGCGACTGGCCGTCGGCGGAGTTCGCCGCCGCGCTCGACCCGGCGTTCGCGGACTTCGTCGAGACCCGGGTCCGGTTCCCCCTGTCCGCACTGGGGAGCCGGGTCGGGGGCCTGTGTGACACCGCCGCCGGCTGGACCGGGCTGCCCGCGGGCATCCCGGTCGCCGCGGGCAACGTCGACGCGCACGTCTCGGTGCCCGCCGCCCGGTCCATCGCCCCCGGGACGATGCTCGCGATCATGGGCACGTCCACGTGCCACGTGATGAACGCCGACCGCATCGCCGAGGTCACCGGCATGTGCGGGGTCGTCGACGGCGGCATCACCCCCGGAGCCTTCGGCTACGAGGCCGGGCAGTCCGGGGTCGGCGACATCCTGGGCTGGTTCGTCGAGCACGGGGTGCCCGCGTCGTACCGGGACCGGGCCGCGGAGCGCGGGATCAGCGTGCACACGCTGCTGTCCGAGCTCGGCGCCCGCCAGCAGGTCGGCGAGCACGGCCTCGTCGCCCTCGACTGGCACTCGGGCAACCGGTCGATCCTGGTCGACTCCGAGCTGTCCGGCGTGATCGTCGGGCAGACCCTGGCGACCACCGCCGTCGACACCTACCGCGCTCTGGTCGAGGCCACCGCCTTCGGCGCCCGGCGGATCGTGGAGGCGTTCGACGAGGCCGGGGTGCCGGTGCTGGAGTTCGTCGCCGCCGGCGGCCTGCTACGCAACCCGTTCCTCATGCAGGTCTACGCGGACGTGCTGAACCGGCCCCTGTCGGTGATGGAGATCGAGCACGCCCCGGCGGTCGGCTCGGCGATCCAGGCCGCGGTCGCCGCCGGGGTCCATCCCGACATCGACGCGGCCTCGGCGGCGATGGGGTCGAAGCGGGAGAACGCCTACCTGCCCGACCCCGGCCGGGCCGCGGCCTACGACCGGCTCTACGCCCACTACCGGCAGCTGTACGCGTGGTTCGGGCAAGGCGGCACCGAGATGATGCACGACCTGCGCGCGCTGCGCCGCGAGGCGACCGCGTCGGCGGAGCAGGCGTCGGACGGGCCCGCGGACGCCGTCGAGGCGGCGGCCTCGTGAGCGGGGGCACCGCTCTCGACCGGCTCGACGGTGACGCACGGGCCCGGCTCGCGGCGCTGCGGGAGCAGGTGGCGACGCTGCACACGGAGCTGGTGCGCTACAACCTGGTCGCCTGGACCGCCGGCAACGTCTCGGGTCGCCTGCCCGGGCACGACATCATGGTGATCAAGCCGAGCGGCGTCTCCTACGACGAGCTCACCCCCGAGTCGATGATCGTGTGCGACCTCGACGGGACCGTCCTGGACGGCGACCACAGCCCGTCGAGCGACACCGCCGCGCACGCGTACGTCTACCGGGAGCTGCCGGCGGTCGGCGGGGTGGTGCACACGCACTCCACCTACGCCTGCGCGTGGGCGGTGCGGCGGGAGGAGATCCCCTGCGTGCTCACGGCGATGGCCGACGAGTTCGGCGGGCCTGTCCCGGTCGGGCCGTTCGCGCTCATCGGGGACGACTCCATCGGCCGCGGGATCGTCGAGACCCTGCGGGGGCACCGCTCCCCCGCCGTGCTCATGGCCAACCACGGGGTCTTCAGCGTCGGCCCCGACGCGCGCAACGCGGTCAAGGCCGCGGTCATGTGCGAGGACGTCGCCCGCTCGGTGCACGTCTCCCGCCAGCTGGGCGACCCCGTCCCGATCCCGCAGGCGGACATCGACAAGCTGTACGACCGCTACCAGAACGTCTACGGCCAGCGGTGAGCGCCCGCCGCCGAGCCCCGCACCCGCACCCGCACCCGCACGCACCGCAGCACCAGGGAGGACCCCGATCGTGAGCACCACCCCGTACCCCGGCAAGCAGGTCTGGTTCCTCACCGGCAGCCAGGGCCTCTACGGCGACGACGTGCTCGCGCAGGTCGCCGAGCAGTCCCAGGCCGTCGCGCGCGGGCTCGACGACGCCGCGGCGGTGCCCGCCGAGGTGGTGTGGAAGCCGGTGCTCACCGACTCCGACGGCATCCTCACCCGCCTCGTCGAGGCCGACAGCGACCCGTCCTGCCTCGGGGTCATCGCGTGGATGCACACGTTCTCCCCCGCGAAGATGTGGATCCGCGGCCTGTCCGGGCTGAAGAAGCCGCTGCTGCACCTGCACACCCAGGCCAACGTCTCGCTGCCGTGGACGACCATCGACATGGACTTCATGAACCTCAACCAGGCCGCGCACGGCGACCGGGAGTTCGGGTACATCCAGTCCCGCCTGGGCATCTCGCGGTCGACCGTCGCCGGGCACGTCTCGGACCCGGTCGTCCAGCAGCGGGTCGGGATGTGGGTGCGCGCGGCCGCCGCGATCGCGGACATGCGGTCGCTGCGCCTGGCCCGCTTCGGGGACAACATGCGCGACGTCGCCGTGACCGAGGGGGACAAGGTCGAGGCCGAGCTGCACTTCGGCACGTCGGTCAACACCTACGGGGTGAACGACCTCGTCGCGGTCGTCGACGCGGTCACCGAGGCCGAGATCGACGCGCTCGTCACCGAGTACGGCGACCTGTACGACGTCGCCCCCGAGCTGCGTCCGGGCGGACCGCGGAACTCCTCGCTGCGCGACGGGGCCCGTATCGAGGCCGGCTTGCGGCGGTTCCTCACCGACGGCGGCTTCGGGGCGTTCACGTCGAACTTCCAGGACCTCGGCGGGCTGAAGCAGCTGCCCGGGCTCGGCGTCCAGCGCCTCATGGCCGACGGCTACGGCTTCGGCGGCGAGGGCGACTGGAAGACCTCGGTGCTGTTGCGCACGTTCAAGACCATGGCCCGCGGGCTGCCGGGCGGGACGTCGTTCATGGAGGACTACACCTACCACCTCGGCCCCGGGCCGCAGCGGATCCTCGGCGCGCACATGCTCGAGGTGTGCCCGTCCATCGCGGCCGCGAAGCCGACGCTGGAGATCCACCCGCTGGGGATCGGGGACCGCGAGGACCCGGTGCGCCTGAAGTTCAGCGCGGCCCCCGGCCCCGCCGTGGTCGTCGGGATCGCCGACATCGGCGACCGCTTCCGCCTGGTGGGCAACGAGATCACGGTCGTGGCGCCGGACGAGGACCTGGCCGCGCTGCCGGTCGCCTCCGCGGTGTGGGAGCCGCAGCCGGACCTGCGGACGTCGACCGAGTGCTGGCTCACCGCCGGCGGGCCGCACCACACGGTGCTGAGCACGGCCCTCGACGGCGCGGCGCTCGACGAGTTCGCCGAGCTGACCCGCACCGAGCTCGCGCTCATCGGCCCCGGCACCACCCCGCGCGCCTTCCGCCACGAGCTGCGCTGGAACGCGGCCTACCACCGCCTCGCCGCGACCCTCTGAGGACCGGCTGACCGGCCGGTCGCACCGGGGTGGCCACCGCGGTCACCTCACCGGGAGGGCGCGGGGCCTGACGACGTCGGTGACGGTGGCGATGAGGGTGGCGGCGTCGACCGGCTTGTGGAGGAACGCCGCCGCGCGGCTGTCGTTGACCGACGCGGCGGAGTCGGGTCCCCGCTCGGCGGTCACCACGATCACGGGCAGGGTCGAGGACACCTGGTGGAGCTCGTCGAGCAGCTCGAGTCCGTTCATGCCGGGCATCTGCACATCGGTGACGACCACGTCGAAGGTCGCCCGCTCCAGCAGCTCGAGCGCGTCGTTCGGGCCGGTCGCGGTGGTGACGGCCATGTGCGCGCGGTGGGTGAGGACGTAGCGCATGGCGCCCAGGGCGGTCGGGTCGTCGTCGACGAGCAGGACGCGGATCGGGGGGCTGTCGGGGTCAGTCATCGCGCTGCTCCAGGCTGGGTCGGTGCCGGTGGTCGACGCGGCGGGCTCCTCGCCGCCCCTGTCGGGGGGCGCCTGCGCTCACGGTGACAGGAACGGCGGCCGCCGGGGCGGTGGTCACAGGGTGGCCCGGAAGGCGGTGAACGCGGACCCGGCGTCCTCGGCGGCGGCGCGCATCCGGCGCCGGGTGTGATCGGTGGTCGGCTGCCCGGCGCGCAGCGCGTGCTCGAGGGCGGTGCACTGCTCGGCGAGGCGGCTGGCGCCGACGGTGGCGCTGGCTCCGCGCATGGTGTGCACGATCCGCGCGGCAGCGGGTGCGTCCCCGGCGGCGAGGGCCAGGTCCAGTTCGGCCAGCTGGCGGTCGGTCTCCCCGGTCCAGTCGGCGAGCAGGGTGTGCAGGAACGCCACGGACTCCGGGTCGGGCTCGCCGGTGAGCTCCCACAGGACCGACAGGTCCACCCCGGACACCGACCCGCCGTCCGCGTCCGGCACCGCGTCCGACCCCGCGTCCGACCGCTCGTCGGACCGTCCACCGGCCGCCGCGGCCGGGAGGGCGGCCGGGCGGGGCACGCGGTCGAGGGCGGCGGTGAGCTGGTCGGGTCGGACCGGCTTGGACAGGTAGTCGTCCATCCCGGCGGCCAGGGCGGTCTCGCGGTCCCCGGCCAGGGCGTTGGCCGTCATCGCCACGACCCAGGGCTGGGGACCCCGGTCGGCGGTGCGGATCGCCCGCGTGGCGTGCAGGCCGTCCATGACCGGCATCTGGACGTCCATGAGGACCACGTCGTACCCGCCGCGGGCGACCGCCGTGACGGCCTCGGCGCCGTTGGCGACCGTGTCGACGCGGTGTCCGCGCCGGGTGAGCATCAGCTGGGCCACCTTCTGGTTCACGGGGTTGTCCTCGGCCAGCAGCACCCGCAGGGACACCGCGCTGGCGCCCGCGGCGGCCACCGGGTCGGCGGCCCGTCGGCCGCCGGTCGACTCGATCCGCGCCAGCACGCTCTCGGCGGGGTCGAGGGCCTCGAGCAGCTTCTCCCGCAGGAGGCTGCTCCGGGCGGGCTTGGTCAGGGTCGCGGCGAACAGCGCGCGCGCCGGAGCGGCCAGCCGGGCCTGGAGGCTGGTGAGGAGGATGAGCGGCAGCTCCCGACCCGCCGGCAGCTCGCGCAGGTCCGCGGCGAGCCCGGCGCCGTCCCGGGCGGGCAGGTGGGAGTCCAGGACGGCGACGTCGAAGCGGTGGCCGGACCGGACCAGCGCGCGAGCCGCCGTGGCCCCGTCGACCAGGGTGGGGACCATGCCCCAGCCCCGGAGCTGGCGGTCCAGGACCCGGCGGTTGGTCGCGTTGTCGTCGACGACCAGCACCGCCGCGCCGGCGAGGCGGTCCGGGGTCGACCGTACGGGGAGCAGCCGCCGCTCCTTCCCGACCGTGAGGGCGGCGGTGAAGGTGAACGTGGAGCCGACGCCCACGGTGCTCGTCACCTGCAGGTCCCCGCCCATCGCGTGGGCGAGGCGGCGGCTGATCACCAGCCCGAGCCCGGTGCCCCCGTAGACCCGGGTGGTGGAGGAGTCGACCTGGCTGAACGACTGGAACAGCCGGCCGATCCGGTCGGCAGGGATCCCGATCCCGGTGTCGCGGACCGCGACCTGCACGGTGACCGGGTTCCCGGTGACGGGGCTCTGCCCGTCGGTGGTCACCGTGACCACGACCTCCCCCGCGGGGGTGAACTTGACCGCGTTGTTGACCAGGTTGACGAGCACCTGCCGGAACCGGGTCACGTCCCCGACGACCAGCTCGGGGCACCGCTCGGCGATGTCGGCGACGAGCTCGACATCCTTGCCGGCGACGGTGAACCCGACCTGCGCGAGGGCGCTGTCGACGACCTCCCGCAGCGGGAACGGCCGGTGCTCCAGGTCGAGGTCCCCGGACTCGATCTTCGAGAAGTCCAGGACGTCGTTGATGATCACCAGCAGGGCGTCGCCGCTGTCGCGGACCGTCTCGGCGAACTCCCGCTGGTCGCCGTCGAGGGTGGTGTCCAGCAGCAGCCCGGTCATCCCGATCACCGCGTTCATGGGGGTCCGGATCTCGTGGGACATGGTGGCCAGGAACGCCGACTTCGCCGCCGTCGCCGCCACCGCCTCGTCCCGGGCCCGGGCCAGGTCGGCGTTGGCGGCCTCCATGGCCGCGCCCGCGGCGCGGCGGTCGCTGACGTCGCTGATGTGGGCCACGACGTGGTCGACCCGGCCGTCGGCGTCGGTCACCACCGAGCTGCTCACCGCGACCCACACGACCCGGCCGTCCCCGCGCACGCACCGCTTCTCCACCGACACCCGGCCCAGACGCCCGCGGCGGAGGTCCTCCGCGGTGTCCACGTCGCCGCCCCGGTCGTCGGGATGGACCAGGTCGGTGAACGACCGGCCCAGCAGGTCCGCCTCGGGGTAGCCGGTGATCAGCACCATGGAGCGGTTGACCTGCCGGAAGCAGCCGTCCAGCCCGACGAGGGCCACCCCGGCGGGAGCGTTGTCGAACGCCGAGTGGAACAGCGCACTCGCGGTGGTGAGCGCGGCGGTCTGGGCGTGGATGCGCCGGTCGCGGGACCGCAGCAGCGCCGCCGCCAGGATCGCCAGGATCGACCCGAGGACCGCGAACACCCAGGCCAGCACGTGCAGGCGGTTCTCCAGCCGGCGGGTCCCGGCGAACGCCTCCGCCGTGGTCTGCACGGTCAGCACGCCCCAGGGGCGACCGGCGACCGGTTCGTAGACCTCGATGTTCCGCCGGTGGGTGGCGACGCTCGTCACCACCGTCGTCCCCGCGCGGTGCGCCCGCGCCAGTCGGATGTTGACCGGGGTCTTCAGTGTCGTCCCCCGGTACTTCGGGACCGCACTCGCCAGGATCCGGGCGTCGGTCCCGACCACCAGGTCCTGTCCGGTCTCGGTGAAGCGCAGTCCGGCCGGCTCGGAGACCAGTCGTTCGAGGTCGATGTCAGCCGTCACGTACCCCAGCAGCCGCCCGCCCGGGCCACGCAGTGGGAGAGTCACCGGCTGCAGCGACCGGGTCCCGACCGTCACCACCGCCCCGGCGGTCGTCGGCGCGGGGGAGTCGTCCCGGATCGGGACCGGAGCGAGGGCGTCGACCGGTGACTGCGCGACCCGGTGCCCGTCGGCGGCGAACAGCGCGGTCACGACGAACGGTCCCGACAGCCGGACCGACCTCAACGCGGTCTCGGCCGGTCCGGCCGGGCCCCCCTGCACCGCCTCGAGCAGCCCGGGCTGAGCCGGTGCCGCGGTCAGGGACATCAGCGCGTCGGCGTAGGACTGCTCGACCTGCCCGCCGACCGCGGTCGCGGTCGCCTCGAAGCCCGCGACCGTCCGTGCGGTCACCTCCGCGGTCGCCCACCGGCTGGCCAGCAGCAGCGCCGACAGTGGCAGCACCGCGGCGACCAGGACGGCCACCAACCCCGCCAGGACCGCCGGCCCACCCGCCCACCGACCCGCCCGTCCCGGGGGACGCACCGGGAGCCCCGGCCGGTGGGGACCGGCCGCCGACGGTGCCTCCACGGGACCACCTCTCCTGCGTCGCCACCGCAGCTGGCCGCGGCCACCCGTCGCCCACCCGGACGTTCGGAAGGTACGGCCGCGCGACGTCCCCGGCTCGGGCCCGCGGCGGCACTGTGGACACCGCCCGGGCGGCACGGTGGACACCACCCGGGCGGCACCCGACCGTCGGGCCGGCGGGCCCGGGGCGGGTCAGCCGGGAGTCACGCGTGCGCTGTCCGCCCGCGGGCCGGGCCCGGCGTCAGGCGGCGGCGGGGACC
>CAXSIB010000050.1:0-12824 GCA_964237095.1 uncultured Actinomycetales bacterium | reverse complement strand
GACTCCGACACGGTCTCGGCACGCCGGCTGACCTTCGCGGGACGGGCGGCGGGACCGGTGACCGTCGTCGCCGACCGCTGGCAGGCGGCCACCTTCGGCCCGGCGCTGCTGTCGGTCGGCGACCGGCGCACCGTCGTGTTCGGCGGCATCCGGACGACCTCGGTCGGCGACCCCTGGTCCCAGGGGCGCCTCTACGCGGCGCAGCTCACCGACGGCCGCCACTGGACCCTGGTCCCGGGTGCGCTGTCCGCGGGCGAGGAGGCCGGCAGCAGCGGCCTCGCGGCCCTCACGGTCGGACCCACGGTCCTCACCGCCTTCGCCGCCGGCTCGTCGCCGAAGCTGTTCTGGCACACGGGGATCGACCGCTTCGGCGCCCCGACCGCGGACCGGTCCGTCCCGGCCCTGGCCACCTGCTGCGTGACCGGCCCGTCCGCGGCGCGCGACGCCCGGAACGGCCAGGTGTGGTCGGCCTTCTACTCCCAGGGCTCGACCGCCGCCTCGAACGGCACCTTCGCCGCCCGGCTGACCCCCGCGCCGACGGCCGCGCGCAAGCTCCCGGTGTCGGGCACCGGGACGAGCTCCCTGGCCCCGGACAGCCGGGTGCCGCTGGTCGCGCGCGTCGGCGGCGGGCTGTGGACGGCCTACGTCACGGGCTACCCGCTCCCCACCCACGTGCGCCTGCAGAACGTCGAGACCGGGCAGTCCCTCACGATCGCCACCCACGGGTCGGTGAAGAACGTCGGGCTCGCCCCCGCGCCCGGCGGCCGGCTCTGGGTGTACTGGGACGGTGACGGCGCCGTCGTCACCGCCGTCCGCACCAACGCCGCGGTCACCGCGATCGGGCCCGTCCGGACGGTGACCGCACCGGGGACCGCGGGTGAGGTGACCGGTTACTCACTCGACGGCGAGGCCTCCGGCGGACCGCTCACGCTCGTCGTCAACGCCTTCGACGGCGGCCGGAACGCGTTCCGTCTCCTCGCCACCCAGGTGGACCCCGCGCTGCGGCTGACCACGTCGACCCCGTCGGTCCGGCGCGGGAAGCGCCTCACGCTGCGGGTCACCGACGCGGGCAGCGGGCTGGCGGGGGTCCGGGTGCACCTCGGCCCGCAGACGGCGGTCACCGACCGGACAGGGACGGCGCACCTCACGATCGGCACCCACCACGCCCCCGGGCGGGTCGTCGTCACCGCGACGCTGCCCGGCTACGCGTCCGCGGCCGTCGCCGTGCGCCTCAGCTGACCGCCCGCCACGGTCAGGCCGCGGGTGCGGGATCGTCGGCGGGACGGCGGTGGCGGCCGCCCACGTGGTCGGGGTGCAGCCGCGGGCCGCGGCCGGACAGCCGGTCCCGCAGCGTCGGGCCGGCGTCCGGAGCCATCAGACCGCGGCGGCGCAGCTCCGGCACGAGCAGGTCGACCACGTCGGTGAAGGTCCCCGGGGTCGTCGCGTAGGCGATCATGAAGCCGTCGACACCGGTGTCCTCCCGCCACTGCTCGAGGGCGTCCGCGACGGTGGCGGGTGAGCCCGCGAGGACCGGTCCGCGGCCGCCGACGGCGACGAACCGGGCCACCTCGTCGGGGGTCCAGGCGCGGTCGGGGTCGGCGACCGTGAACGACGCGAGCGCCGAGCGGACGGCGTCGTTCTCGACGTAGGCCAGCGGGGCGCCGGTGTCGAGGCCGGCCAGGTCGATCCCGGTCCAGCCGCCGAACACCGCGCGGGCCGCCTCGAGGCTGACCGTCTCGCGGTAGGACGCCAGCAGCGCCGCCGCTCCCGCGTCGGTGGCCGCCAGCACCGGGGTCACCATCGTGTAGACGACCACCGACGCCGGGTCGCGGCCCTCGGTGGCCACCGCGGCCCGGAGCCGGTCGACCGATCCCCGGACGACCGCCGGGGTCGGGCCGGACACGAACACGGCCTCGGCGTGGCGGGCCGCGAACGCCTGTCCCCGCGCGGACGCGCCGGCCTGGAAGAGCACCGGGGTGCGCTGCGGCGAGGGCTCGCAGAGGAACGGCCCGGGCACGTCGAACCACTCGCCGTGGTGGTCGATGTCGTGCACCTTCGTCGGGTCGGTGAACATCCCCCGGGCCGGGTCGCGGACGACCGCGTCGTCCTCCCACGAGGACTCCCAGAGGGAGTAGCAGACCTCGAGGTACTCCTCCGCGAGGTCGTAGCGGCGGTCGTGCGGGATCTGCGCGCCGAGGCCCAGGTTGCGGGCGGCGCTGTCGAGGTAGGAGGTGACGATGTTCCACGCCACCCGCCCCCTGGACAGGTGGTCGAGGGTGGTGAACCGGCGGGCCAGGGCGTACGGGTGCTCGTAGGTGAGGGACGCCGTGAGACCGAACCCCAGGCGGGTCGTGACCGCGGCCATCGCGGACACCGCCATCAACGGGTCGTTGACGGGCACCTGGACGGCCTCGCGGACGGCCGCGTCCCGGGAGCCCCGGTAGACGTCGTAGACGCCGAGGACGTCGGCCAGGAACAGGGCGTCGAAGCCGCCGCGCTCGAGCAGGCGCGCGAGGTCGGTCCAGTACTCGATGTCGGTGTACCGCCAGCCCTGGTCCTCCGGGCGCCGCCACAGACCGGCCGACTGGTGACCGACGCAGGCCATGTCGAACGCCAGCAGGCGGATCGGGCGGCGACCCGCGGTGCGGGACGGCGGCGCCGACGGCGGGCCGGTCGTCATGACGCGCTCAGCGCGGACCTCGGCGGAGCCGGCACGGACCGCGCCCGGGACGCCGCCGGCGCCTGGCGGGTGAGGCGGTCGTCGAGGGCCTCCGGCGCGAGGATCCGCGACAGCACCATCGTCGCCGCACCGGCCAGACCGTCCCCGAGCTGGGCGCGGACGAGTCGCAGCGAGCGGGTCGCCGCGGGCCGCGAGCGCTGGTAGACGGCCTCCCGGATCCCGGCCAGCAGCTGGTCCTCGGCGTCGGCCAGGTAGCCCCAGACGGCGATGACGCCGGGGTTCAGCAGGTTGACGGCGGGCGCGAGGACCTCACCGATGCAACGGCCGGCGAACCGCACCGCCTGCACGGCCTCCGGCACCCCGGCGCGCGCGAGCCGGGCGACCCCGGGCACGTCGGCGACCTCGAAGCCCGCCGCCCGCAGCCGCGTGACCAGCACCCGGCCGCTCGCGACGGCGTCCAGACAGCCCGCGTTCCCGCACGGGCACGGGGTCGTGTCGCCCGGGACGGACAGGTGGCCGATCCCGCCGGCCACCCCCTGGGCGCCGGTGACCACCTCGCCGCGGACGACCGTCCCGCACCCGATCACGCTGCCCGCCTTGACGCACAGGACGACCTCGGTCCCGGGCCAGCAGGCCCGCTGCTCCCCGAAGGCGAGGAGGTTGACGTCGTTGTCCTCGAACACGGGGACCCCGAAGTCGACCTGAAGGGAGTCGACGACGGAGAAGCGGTGCCACGAGGTGGCGGCCTCGGCGGCCGCGGCGCTGTCGGGCACGCCGGCGGCGGCGACCAGCTCGACGGCGGCCGGCATGCCGATGCCGATCCCCTGGACGTCGCCCCGCGGGCGGCCCGTCACCGCGAGGACGGTCGTCAGCGCGGCGCGCAGGTGCTCGACGACCGCCTCGGGCCCCGACCCGAGCAGGAAGGGCTCGAAGTGCTCGGTGAGCACCGAGCCGTCCAGGTCGGTGGCGGCGACCCGGGCGCCGGTCATCCCGACGTGGGCGACGAGCACGAGCCCTGAGCCGGGATCGAACCGGAGGACCGCGGGCGGCCGCCCGCGGCCGCTCGGCACGTCGACCCCGACCGCGGGTTCGCTCACGACCAGGCCGGCGGCGATCAGGCGGTCGACCCGTTGGGCGACGGTCGACCGGGCCATGTCCATCGCGGCGGCCAGCTCGCCGATCGTCCGGGCCCGGCCGGTGCGCACCAGGTCGAGGAGCTCCCCCGAGCCCTCGACCCGTGGTGAGGGACCGATCCGACGCACGTGGTCCGGAGCCCCTGGCACCGGAGCATCAGACCACGGATCCCGCCGGATTACGACGACGGTCGACGTACAAGCGTTGACCGTCGACAGAGATCCGGGTTAGCGTGCCCCGTCCGGGTGTCCCCCGACGCCGGACCCTCCGCTCCAGCTGCACTCGAAGGAGAGTCACTGATGCGTCAGCCCAGACCCCGTCGACGGATCGTGGTGGCGCTCGCCGCCGCCCTCGCCCTGGCGGCCAGCGCCTGCGGCTCGGGCTCGGGCGGTGGCGGCAAGATCACGCTCACCGTCTGGACGCCCTACACCGGCGGTGCCCAGCTGGACGCGGTCAAGGCCCAGGACGCGCTCTTCGAGAAGACCCACCCGAACGTCACGGTGCAGGCCCTGACCGTCGGCGGCGGCACGATGGATCCCAAGCTGCTCGCGGGGAAGTCCACGAAGAACGGCCCGGACATCGTCCTGAACAACGTCGTCGTCGACTTCCCCACCCTGTCGTCGGGCGGGCTGCTGCTGGACCTGACCCAGAAGTGGGACTCCTACGCCGGGAAGGACCAGTTCCCGGCCGCGGGCATCTGGAAGAGCGCCGACGGCAAGATCTACAACGTCATGTCGTACACGAACCTGCTCGGGCTCTACTACAACAAGACGATCCTCGACCAGTACGGCCTGAAGCCGCCGACGACGATGGCCGAGTTCGAGGCGGCCATGAAGACCGTGGCCGCCGGGGGGAAGTACACGCCGCTGGCGGCGTCGGCCGACCCTGACGTGGACGGGGCGTGGACCTGGATGCCGCAGCTGCTCGGGCAGGACGTCACCTACTGCAACTTCTCCGGCAGCAAGGTCGACGGCATGTTCCAGACGGTCCAGGACTGGGCGCAGGCGAAGTACATCCCGCGGGAGTCCGCGACGTGGACCCAGTCGAACTCGTGGACGGCGTTCATGACCGGCAAGTACGCCTTCGGGATCAACGGCAACTGGAACCTGGGGGACGCCAAGAAGGCGACCTTCACCTGGGGCACCACCCAGTACCCGGCCGGCCCGACGGGCAGCCGGGTCTTCCCGGGCGGTGAGGGCCTCGGCATCGGGGCCTTCTCCAAGCACCCGGACCTGGCCTGGGAGTACCTGCAGCAGTCGTGGCTGTCCAAGCAGGCCGGCGTGATCAACTTCACCGGCTCCGGGCAGATCCCGACGCGCGCCGAGGTGGCCCAGACCCCGGAGGTGACCTCCAACGCCGTCGCGGCGCCCTTCGTCGCCGCCACGAAGACCGTGTCGGCCTGGCCGCGCAACACCAGGACCGCCGACATGCAGCTGGCCGTCGGCACCGCGATCAGCTCCGTCGTCTCCGGCCAGAGCCAGCCCGCCGCCGCGGCCGCGAAGGCGATCGCGGCCGTGAGCGCGGACCTGGAGGCGGGTGGGGGTGGCTGCTGAGGCCCCCGTGCGGGACGGCGCCCGCCTGCGCCTCGGCAGCGGACCGGGAAGAGGACCGTCGAGGGGGTGGGGGCGGGCCGCCGGGACCCGCCCGCGCGCGCCGTGGGGGTACCTCGTCGCCGCACTCGTCCTGCTCGCGGCCATCTCCGTCTACCCGCTCGTCGAGCTCGTCCGCCTCGCGTTCAGCGACGTCGGACCGACCAACCTCGTCGGCGCCTGGCCGTGGGTGGGGCTGTCGAACATCCGCACGGCCCTGGCCGACCCGGAGCTCCGGCAGGCGGCGTCGTCGACGCTGAAGCTCACCGCGATGCTGCTGGTGTCCGACCTCGTGGTCGGCTTCGTGGTGGCCTCGGTTCTGACCGGCCGCAGCCGCACCACGAACGCCGTGCTGGCGCTGATGGTGTTCGTCTGGGCCCTTCCGCCGCTGGTCAGCGGCAGCGTGTGGAAGTTCCTCCTCGCCGGTGACGGCGCCGCGAACAGCCTGCTCGGCATCGTCGGGATCGCGCCGGTCGACTGGCTGTCCTCGCCGAAGCTGGCGCTCTGGTCGGTCGGTGCGGTCACCAGCTGGGCCGCGCTCCCGTTCGCGACCCTGGTCCTCCGCGGGGGCATGCTCGCCGTCCCGCGCGAGGTGGTCGAGGCCGCCGCCATCGACGGGGCGCGCTACTGGCAGACCCAGCTCCGGGTGGTGCTGCCCCTGCTCCGCCCGACCTTCGTCATCCTCGGGATCCTGGCGGTCCTCTACTCCTTCCAGAGCTTCAACTTCATCTACGCCCTCACCAGCGGGGGGCCGGGCACCGTGACGGTGAACGTGCCGTACCTCGCCTACCAGAAGGCCTTCACCACCTTCGCGCTCAGCTCCGGTGGGGCGATCGCCCTGCTCGCGCTGGTGTTCGTGCTGATCCTCGCCATCCCGTACGCGCTGAGCATCCGGCACGAGGAACACGAGTGAGCGCCGCCACCACGACGACCACGGGGCCGGGGCCGCGCGGGCGGGACGGCCGGGTCGGCGGGGTCGGGTCCCGGGTCGGCGCCCCCGGGCGCGGTCTTTCCGGCCTCGTGAAGACCCTGCTCACGCTGCTCTACCTCCTCCCGCTGCTGTGGATCGTCGTGGCGGCGTTCAAGTCCGACAGCGAGATCCTGACGGCGCCCAACGCCCTGGTGTTCCGCCCGACCCTCGCCACCCTCCGGTCGGCCGTCGGGGCGGCGGGCGGTTCGGTCCTGCTGTCCCTCGAGGTGGCCGCGATCGCCGCGGCCGCGGTTGTCGTCGTGGGGGTGCCCGCCGCCTACGCCCTCGCGCGGCGGACGTCGCCGGCATGGGGGCGGGTCAGCTCCGTCGTGCTGACCCTCCTGCTCGTCCTGCAGATGGTGCCGCAGCCGATGACGGTCATCCCGCTCTACGGTGTGCTCGCCAACTGGCACCTGCTGGGCTCGGTGACCGGGCTGGTGGTGGCCGACATCGCGCTGGTGCTGCCCTTCTCGGTGCTGCTGTTCCGGCCGTTCGTGCTCGCGGTCCCGCGGCCGCTGTACGAGGCGGCCGCCCTGGACGGCGCCAGCGGGCTGCAGACGTTCACCCGGGTCGTCGTGCCGCTCCTCGGCAACGGCATCGCCACCGTGGGCTCGATCGTGTTCATCACGGTGTGGGGGGAGTTCCTCTACGCCTCGACGTTCATCACCCAGGGCGCGCGGTTCCCCGTCAGCGCCCTGCTGGCGCAGCAGATCGGCGCCTACAACGCGAACTGGAACACCCTCATGGCCCTCGCTCTGCTCACCTCGCTGCCGCTGCTGGTCGTCTTCCTCGTGGCGCAGCGTCGCCTCACCGCAGGACTCTCCCTCGGCGCCGTCAAGTGACCCGCCACGCCGAACCCCACCCCCGAAGGACGAGGACCCGATGACGGACCGCCAGGAGATCCTCCGGTCGATGCGCCGGAAGATCGACGACGGCCGGCCGGTGGTCGGCGGCGGTGCCGGCATCGGCCTGTCGGCGAAGTGTGCCGAGGCCGCGGGCCTCGACTTCATCGTCATCTACAACTCCGGGCGCTACCGGATGGCCGGGGTCAGCTCGATGGCCGGGCTGATGCCGTACGGCGACGCGAACCTCACGATGACGCAGATGGCCGCCGAGATCCTCCCGGTCGTGTCCCGGATGCCGGTCGTCGCCGGGGTCTGCGGGACCGACCCGTTCCGGCTGATGCCGCAGTTCCTCGCGTCGGTGAAGGAGATGGGCTGCTCCGGGGTCCAGAACTACCCGACCGTGTGCCTGTTCGACGGCACGATCCGGGCGAACCTGGAGGAGACCGGCCTCGGCTTCGACAAGGAGGTCGACATGATCCGGACGGCCCACGGCCTCGACCTGCTCACCGTCACCTACGTCGAGAGCGAGGACGAGGCGCGGGCGATGGCCGCCGCCGGCGCCGACGTCCTCGTGCCCCACATGGGGCTCACGACGGCCGGCATGATCGGCGCCAAGACGGCGATGACCGTGGACGAGGCCGTGGCCAAGGTCGACCGCCTCGGGAAGGCCGCCCGCGAGGTCGCGCCCGAGATCATCGTGGTCTGCCACGGCGGTCCGATCTCCGGGCCGGCCGAGGTCACCCACGTCCTCGCCCACAGCGAGTACGCACAGGGCTTCCTCGGCGCATCGAGCATGGAGCGGCTGCCCACGGAGGTCGCGATGGTCGACCACATGGGCAGCTTCACCCGGATCCCCCTGCGGACGCGGGCCGCATGAGCCTGCACGTCGGGATCGTCGGCCTGGGCTTCGGCGCGGACTTCCTGCCGATCTACCAGCAGCACCCCGGCGTCCGGGCGGTGTCGATCGTCGACCCCGATCCCGCCCGCCTCGCCGCGGTCGGGGACGCCTTCGGTGTCGGGCGGCGCCACGCCGACCTCGAGAGCCTGCTGGGCGACCCGGACGTCGACGCGGTGCACCTGCTGTCCCCGGTCGCCTTCCACGCCCGGCAGTCGGTCGCGGTCCTCGAGTCCGGCCGGCACTGCGCGTGCGCGGTGCCCATGGCGACGTCGCTCGCGGACCTCGACGAGATCATCGCGGCCGCGGACACCGCCGGGCGCTCGTACATGATGATGGAGACGACGGTCTTCAGCCGGGAGTACCTGTACGTGCGGGACCTGCTCGAGTCCGGCGCCCTCGGCGACCTCACGTTCTACCGGGGGTTCCACCTCCAGGACCTCGACGGCTTCCCACCGTACTGGCAGGCCTACCCGCCGATGCACTACCTCACCCACGCCCTCTCACCCGCCCTCGGTCTCACGGGCACCACGGTGGCATCGGTACGGTGTCTCGGCTCGGGCCGCCTGACCCCGGACCGCCTCGGCCCCTACGACAACCCGTTCCCGTTGGAGGCCGGCCTCTTCACCCTGCGCGGGAGCGACGTGGTCGCCGACATCACGATGTCGTTCTTCCAGACCGCGCGGGCCTACACCGAGGGGTTCGCGGTGTACGGCACGGAGACCGGGGTCGAGTGGCCGACGGCCGAGGGCGGGCCGCTGACCGTGCACCGGTTCGGCGGGGTCCCGGCCGGCGGCCGGGGCCGCTCGGTGACGGTGACCCGGGTCGAGCCCCCGGACCGTCCCGACCTGCTGCCGCCGGAGATCGCCGGCTTCACCCGCCCCGCCGAGGTCGTCCCCGTCCCGGGGCTGCCCGCGGTGCACGTCGGAGCCGGCCACGGCGGGTCGCATCCCCATCTCGTCCACGAGTTCGTGTCGAGCATCCTGGACGGCCGGGCACCCCGCGTCGACGCCCGGACCGCCGCCGCCTGGACGGCACCGGGGATCTGCGCCCACGACTCGGCCCTGGCCGGGGGCCGGCTCGTCGAGGTCCCCGACTACGCCGCCGACACGCGACCGGCGGGGCCGCATGATCGACGCGGACACCACGGTCCCCACCCCGGCGGAGCTGCTCGCCCGCGCCCGCGAGCTCGCGGTCGGGATCGCGGCCGGCTCGGCGGAGCGCGACCGCGAGCGGATCCTGCCGCGGGAGCCGTTCGACGCCATCCGCCGGGCGCGCATCGGCGCCCTGCGGGTCCCGGTGTCCGAGGGCGGGCCCGGCGGCTCGGTCATGGACGTCGCGGAGCTCTACCTGATCCTGGGGGCCGCCGACCCGAACGTCGCCCAGGCGCTGCTCGCCCACACCGCGATCGTCGACCGCCTGCTGGTGATGGCGACCCCGGCCCAGCGCCGGCGGGTGGTCGAGCGGGTGGTCGGCGGGGAGATCATCGCCAACGCGACCGCGGAGATCGGCACCGCGACCGCCAAGCAGATCGCCACCCGCGTCGGCCTGGAGGACGGCGTCCTGCGGGTGCGGGGGAAGAAGTTCTACAGCACCGGCAGCCTGCTCGCGGACATCGTCTTCGTCTCCGCCGTGGACGACGCCGGCCACCCGGTCTACGTGGTCACCGATCCCGCCGCTCCCGAGATGACGATGCACGACGACTGGGACGGCATGGGCCAGCGCACCACGGCCAGCGGGACCACCGAGCTGGACGGCGTGCCGGCGCGGCCGGAGGACGTCTTCGAGATCTCCCGCGTGCGCCACCACACCGGGTCGCTCTCCCAGCTGATCCACTCCGCGATCGACGCGGGCATCGCCGCGGCGGCCCGCGACGACGCGGTGACCTGGGCGCGGACGAGGTCCCGCCCGATCCCGGAGAGCGGGGTGTCCCGCGCCGTCGACGATCCCCTGGTCCAGCAGACGATCGGCGCCATCGCGACGTCGGTGCACGCCGCCGAGGCGGTCGTCCGGCAGGCGGCGGTCGCGGTGGACCGGGCGGCGACCGCGTACATCGACCTGGCCGCCGGCGGCGCCGTCAGCCGCGAGGCGGCCGACGCACTCGGCGTGCAGGCGGCGCTGGAGGTCGCCCACGCGAAGATCGCGTCCAACGACGCCGCGCTGGGCGCCGGCCAGCAGCTGTTCGACATCGGCGGCGCCTCGGCCACCCGGCGGTCCGTCGGCCACGACCGCCACTGGCGCAACGCGCGCACCCACACCACCCACGACCCGGTCGGCTACCGCTACGTCATCCTCGGCCGGTACCTCCTGACCGACACCCCGCCGCCGGTCACCTTCGCGTACTGAGGACGACGATGACGACGACCGCCCCCGAGAGCTGCCGCTCCCCGGCCGACTTCCCCGACAGCCCGCTCTCCCGGGTGCTGGCCCAGCCGCTCATCCTGGGGCTGTTCCTGCCGATCCAGGACGGCGGCTGGTCGGCGTCGACGGCCCCCCGCAGCACCACCTGGACGTTCGAGTACAACAAGGCGCTGGTACTCCAGGCCGAGCGGCTCGGGTTCGACCTCGTCTTCGGCCTCGCGCAGTGGGTGGGCCAGGGCGGCTACGGCGGCCGGTCGCACTACCGCGAACAGTCCCTGGACCCGTTCGTCACCACCGCGGCGCTGGCGGGCTGCACCGACCGGATCATGCTCATCTCCACGATCCACGTGCTCTACGGGCCCTGGCACCCGCTGCACCTGGCCAAGTTCGGCGCGACGCTGGACCACATCTCCGGAGGACGCTGGGGGATCAACGTCGTCACCGGCCACGCGCCGAAGGAACCGCTGATGTTCGGGCAGGAGATGATCCCGCACGACCGGCGGTACGCGATGGCCGACGAGTTCGTCGCGGACATGGAGCGGCTCTGGATCGGTGAGGAGAACTGGACCCACGCCGGGGAGAACTGGTCACTGAAGGACGCCTTCGTGTCGCCGCGCCCGCTGTTCGGCCGGCCGGTGCTGGTCAACGCGACCGGCTCGCCCGCAGGCTTCGACTACGCCGGGAGACACTCCGACCTGGCGTTCATCACCAGCCCGGCCGGGGCCGACCTCGGGCCGGCTCTGGAGGCGCTGCCGGCGCACACGGCCGCGATCAGGGCCGCCGCGCTCGCCCACGGCCGGACGCTGCGGACGGTGATCAACCCGATGATCGTCTGCCGGCCGACCGCAGCCGAGGCCCGCCGCTACCACGCGGAGATCACCGGGGCCGCCGACGAGGGGGCCATCGACGGGTTCGTCGCGAAGGAGGACGCCGCGGACTCCCTGTCCTGGCGCAACCACCGCCGCGAGCACCGCGCGCTGGGCGGGAACGTGCACCTCGTCGGCAGCCCCGAGCAGATCATCGAGCAGATCATCGCGCTGCACGACGCCGGCTGCGACGGGGTCCAGCTCACCTTCTTCGACTTCGCCCCCGACCTCGCCCACTTCGGCGAGGCCGTCCTCCCCCTGCTCCGCGAGGCCGGCCTGCGCTGACCCCGGACGGGTCCTGTCAGCCCTTGACCGCGATGACGGGGCAGTCGGCCTCGAGCAGCACCCGCTGGGCGGTGCTGCCCATGAGGAGCTTCCCGACGGGCGAGCGACGCCGGATGCCGATGACGATCAGGTCCGCGCCGACCTCGCCGGCGGTGTCGAGGATGACCTCCGCGGGGTTGTCCGTCCTGGTCAGCTGGCGGATCTCGTGGTCGACGCCGGCGGTGCGCAGGATGTCGGCGAGGGCGTCCTGGACGATCTCGACCGAGACCGGGCCCTCGTTGTCGACCGGCTCCACGCCGCTGTTGAGGACGACGAGCCGCTCACCGCTGCGGCTGGCCTCGGAGATGGCCCGCCTGAGCGCGGCGGTGCCCTCGGGGCTGGGCTTGTAGCCGACGAGCACGGTCACGGTGTCCTCCTCGTTGACGACCGGGACGGCGGCGCCGGGCCGGTGTCGTGCACGGGTCGCGTCGCCGCGACCGGGACCGCCGACGATACCGACCGCAGCCGGCTCAGCCGGCCGCGCCCGCGCCCGACGCGATCTCCTCCTGCTCCCCGAAGAGGAACACCGCGCCGCCGGTGGCGAAGTTCGGCACGTCCGCCGCCGCGGCGAGCCCTTCGGGTGAGGCCAGGACCGCGTCGAGGTCCTCCCGGGTGGGCGCCGAGAGCTGGACGACCAGGCGGTAGGGCGCCACGACCCCGTCCCGGTCCTCGATCCGGTGCGCCGTCCACCGGACGAGGCCCTCCATCCGGGCCGCGACCGGGACGTGCTCGTCGTCGTGGTAGGCGTCGAAGGCCGCCGGATCGAGCGGCTGCGGGTAGAGCACGGTCACGGTGTACACGGGGACTCCGGGTGCTGGTGCGAACAGGGCGGACGGCGGGACTCGGGCGGCTCTGCTGACGGGTGTCAAGGTGCGGGAAGGGCGGCCCGGGCGGTGACCAGCCCGTGCAGGAGGTCCGCGGCGAGCACCCCGACCCCGGGCCGGTCGAGGTCGCCGTCGACCTCGACGAGGCGGACCCGGGTCGGGTCGGCGGCCGCGCGGACGGCCCCGGCGAGCGCGGCGTCGGCCGCCGCGTCGTGGAACGGGTCACCGTCGACGTCGATCGCCGACAGGCCGCCGGACGGCAGGAGGACGACCGGCCGGACGTCCGGTGGGCGCCCGGCGGCCGGCGTCGCGGCCGCCGGCGCGCGAGCCGGCGCC
>CAXSIB010000049.1:0-12832 GCA_964237095.1 uncultured Actinomycetales bacterium | reverse complement strand
TGACCGAGACCTCCCTGGCGCCGCAGGCCCTGCTCAGCGGGGGTCTCGACCTCGGCGTGACCTACCGCGACCTGGTCGTCGGCGCCGTCGCGCGGCTCACCCCGCCGTCCTGAGCTCCCGGAGTCCGGCGCCACCCGACCTCGCTGGGTGGTCGGGTCTCGATCCGGGTCGTCCGGGCCGGCGGGCGCACCGGTGGGCTCACACCGGCCGGCTCGCACCGACACGGGCGGCTCGCTGCGTCCCGTGTCCGGTCCAGCTGCCCTGACCGGCTGGCGAGAGCAGTGCTCTCACCCACACCTGCGGGCCCGGTGCCCGACCCCGATCGGTCGCCGGCGGTCGATCGGCGCCGCGGTGGTGACACGCAGACACCGACTCGGGCTCCTGAGGCGGGTGAGGCACCTCAGGCGTCCCCGCCGTCACCAGCCCGTGCGCCGATGCCGGCCCGGCGTGCACCGGTCGAGCCGGCCGGTCCAGCCGATCCGGGCGCTCCACACCGGCCGGTCGACCATCCGGGCGTCCTGACCGATCAGCGAGAGCACCGCTCTCTCAGTCACGCCTGTGGGGTCGTGATCCCCGACCCGAACCGATCCGCGGCGGCGGCGGCGGTCGATCGACTCGTCGAGGGGTGCGCACGCACCGACTCGGAACTGCTGGGCGGATGGTGCGCCCAACGCCCACGGCGTCAGCGCGCACGCCGGTGCCAGCCCGACAGGCACCGGTCGAGCCGGCGGACGGGTCGCGGTGAGCGCACGGACCAGACGCACCCGATCCGTTCCACGTGGAACATGTCGTCGCGGTCAGGTCGTTGAGGACTCCGCGCGAGTCGGGTCGATGAGGTCGGCGATCCGGGTGAGATCGTCGTCACCCGCGAACTCGACGACGAGGCGGCCCCGTCCGCGGGAGCTGCTCACGGTCACGCGCGTCTCGAGGTGGTCCGACAGCCGCGTGGCGACGGCCGACGACGACCCTGCGGTCGCGACCCTCGGGCGCCCACCCCGGCGCCCGGCGCCGGCCGGGGTCCCGGCGCTGACCAGCTCCTCCAGGGTCCGCACCGACAGTCCCTCGGCGACGACCCGACCGGCCAGCAGCTCCTGGGCAGCCGGATCGACCAGTCCCAGCAGGGCCTTCGCGTGGCCCGCCGAGAGGACGCCGGCAGCGATGCGACGCTGCACCGGCGGGGTCAGCCTCAGCAGGCGCAAGGTGTTCGTGACCTGTGGTCGCGACTTCCCCAGCCGCGTGGCCAGCTCGTCCTGCGTGCAGCCGAAGTCCTCGAGCAGCTGACCGTAGGCGGCCGCCTCCTCGAGGGGATTCAGCTGGACCCGCTGGATGTTCTCGAGCAGCGCGTCGCGCAGGAGGACGTCATCGCCGGTCGGCTTGATGATCGCGGGCACGAGCGCGAGCCCGGCCAGCTGGGAGGCCCGCCACCGGCGCTCGCCCATGACCAGCTCGTAGTGGTCGCCGGCGGGACGGACGACGACCGGCTGCAGCAGGCCGACCTCGCGGATGGACCCGGCCAGCTCAGCAAGACCGTCCTCGTCGAAGACCTGGCGCGGCTGGCGCGGGTTGGGGACGATCGACGTCGCGGCCAGTTCGGCGAACACGGCGCCACCGGCCTCCGGGACCTCGTCCGGCGGGTCGGGCTCCCCACCGGGACCTCCGGACGGATCCGCCGGGCTATCCGCATCGGCCGGACCGTCCACCTCCATCGGCCGATCGTCCTCGACGAGCTCGGAGATGTCCGGGGCACCGGCCCGACTGTCGTCCGGAACCGCGAGATCGTCGGCGGCAGACGTCGGCCGGGCGTTCGGCTCGGGCTCGGGCTCGGGCTCGGGCTCGTCCGGTGTTCCACGTGGAACACCGACCGACCGCACGGCCACCGGGGAGGCGGCCGGGCCGGCGGTGCGATCCGGCACCTCGGGGAGGACCGGGTCGACGTCGCGCCAGAGCCACCGGTCCACCGCACGGACGACATCGGAGCCCGGGTCGGGCAGGCGCGCCGCGAGCGCGGCCGCCACCTGCCCGGACACGCCGGTCGTGCCCGCCGTCGACCGCCCCGGGAATCCACCCGACCGGGTCAGGACCGCCATCCGGGACGCCTCGCCACCGACGGACGGTGTGACCGCCGGCACGTCGGGGGCGGTGACGGGCCCCACCTCGGCGGATCCGACCTCGACCGGATCGAACGGCTCGAACGGCTCGACCCGGTCGATCGAGGAGACCGCCGCGTCGGCGTCGGCGGTCGGACCGGTCTCCGGGCCCCCCGCGGGGACGTCGGTGTCCCGGTCGTCCGTGGCGCCCATGGCGACCGTGGTCAGCACCGTCCCTCCGAGCGACGGCACCGGCGCTGCATCATCGACAGCCGGCGGCCCGCCCCGGTCCCGTGCCGCCGTGGGCAGCAGCGCCCCGAGCCCTCGTCCCAACCCGCGTGGCCGCACGTCCCCGCCCCCGTTCAGCCCAGCGCGCCCCACGACGGGGCGCTCGATCCAGCATCGGCCCAGGCCAGGGGCGCGGCGTGGCGGCTCGCCGCCAGCTCCCGCGCGGCTTCCACGTAGGACAGCGCCCCGGACGACGTGGGGTCGAACGTCAGCACGGTCTGCTGGTAGCTGGGCGCCTCGGAAATCCGCACCGACCGGGGGACCACGGTGGCGAGCACCTGGTCACCGAAGTGCTTGCGCACCTCGTCGGCCACCTGGCCGGACAGCCGGGTCCGCGCGTCGTACATGGTCAGCAGGATCGTCGTGATCTCGAGGGTCTCGTTGAGGTGCTGGGTCACCATGTCGACGGTCTGCACCAGCTGCCCGAGCCCCTCGAGCGCGTAGTACTCGCACTGGATGGGCACCAGCAGCTCGCGGGCGGCGACGAGGGCGTTCAGGGTGATCAGCCCGAGGGACGGCGGGCAGTCCACCAGGATCACCTCCGGCCGGGTCGGGGAGTCTGCGACCGCCCGCAGATGGGCCCGCAGCGCGCGCCGCAGCCGCGACTCGCGGGCGACCATCGGCACGAGCTCGATCTCGGCCCCGGCCAGGTCGATCGTCGCCGGCACCACCTGGAGCAGCGGGAACTCCGTGGACGTCGTCAGCACGTCACCGACGGGGACGCCCCCGATGAGGACGTCGTAGATGGAGGGGGTCCCGGCCGGGTGCTCGATGCCGAGTGCGGTCGAGGCGTTGCCCTGGGGGTCGAGGTCGATGACCAGGGTGGGGACACCGCCCTGGGCCAGCGCCGCCCCGAGGTTCACCACTGAGGTCGTCTTGCCGACGCCACCCTTCTGGTTGGCCACCGCGAGCACCCGCGTGCCGGGTGCCCGGTGGAACGGCGCCCGCGACGACGCCGGGACGGCCGGACGCCGAGCCCGCTCCGGCGGCGCGCTGTCCACCGACACCTCGTCCGCAGACACGGCGTCCACCGACACGCGAACCACCGACACGTCGTCGTTCGGCATCGCCGGTACGGATACCGCGGGCACCGTGGGCTCGACGGACACGGTCGCCGGCGGATCGGACACGCCGCGGGGATCGTCCGGCTCGGCGATCTCGACCGGTGAGCTGACGACCGGTGGATCGAGGCGGTCGGTCGGTGTTCCACGTGGAACACCTCGCTCGTCGCGATCCACGACGCCGGACCCCGCGTGGCCGTCCACCCCGGCGGTCTCTGCACCGGGATCGTCGTCCACCACCGCCGCGTCGTTCCGGGCGTCGCCGTCCCTGGACGCCTCGGCCGGTGTTCCACGTGGAACACGCGGGCCCCCCGGCCACCCGAGGCCGGTCGGGCGAGCATCGGCGGGGGTCGTCGCGGGGCCGTCCTCCCGGACCGGCCATCCGAGTCCCGTGACGGTCGTCATCGCTGGTCGTCCTTCCCGGCGGTGTGGTTCGTGTGGGCGGTGCCGGTGCGGCGGGGTCCACGGCGTCCCCGGCCGCGGCCGCGGTGCACGGGGGGAACGCTATCCGCGGCGACGACCCGCACGAGGCGCACCACGTCGGCGTCCACCGACGATGTCGGACCTCCGGCGGTGGCCGGGATCCCCGGGTGTCCAGGCTCGGCGTCGCCGCTGCCCACCGGTACGTCGAGGCGGACGGCGTCCCAGCGGCGCACCCGGGGGCCGGCCAGCGCGCCCGCGGCCTCCGCGAGCTCGTCGTCCAGGCCCGCGCCCTTGATCGCGAGGACCTGGCCGCCGGACCGACACAGGGGCAGCAGCAGCTCGACCAGGCGCGGGAGCCGGGCCACGGCTCGTGCGATGACCACGTCGAAGTCGGGGTGTTCGCCGACCAGCTCCTCCGCGCGCGCCCGGCGCACCTCCACCCGGTCACCCGTGCGGGTCAGCTCCACCGCGCGCTCGAGGAACGCGCACCGCCGCGCCATGGGCTCGACGAGCACCACCGTCAGGTCGGGGCGCGCCAGGGCGAGGACGAGCCCGGGGAGCCCGGCCCCGCTGCCGATGTCGGCGACCCGGGCGGCCCGCGGGAGCAGGACGGCCGGGACGGCACTGGGCAGCAGGTGCCGCGACCACAGCCGGTCGGCCTCCCGGGGACCGATCAGCCCGTGGTCGATCCCGTCGGTGGCCAGGAGCTCGGCGTACGCGCGAGCGTCAGGCAGGCGAGAGCCGAAGACCCGGGCGGCCGCCGGGGGAACCGGGCCGCCGGTCACGCGCGGCGCCACCACCTCGACCTCGACGGCGACCCCGCCGGGCTCGACCGGACTGCTCAGGAGGCGCGGATGACGACGTGCCGGGTGGCGTCCTGACCGTCGGATTCCGACACCAGCCCGAGCTCGGCGACGACGTCGTGGACGATCTTCCGCTCGTAGGCGGTCATCGGCGGGAGGCTCAACGGGCCGCCCGACGCCTGCACGGTCGCGACGGCCTCCGTCGCCTGGAGGCGGATCTGCTCGCGCCGCTGCTGGCGCCAGCCGGCCACGTCGAGCAGGAGCCGCGACCTGCGTCCGGTGGCCCGCAGGACCGCGAGCCGGGTGAGGTCCTGCAGCGCTTCCAGCACCACACCACCCGAGCCGACGAGGACGTCGAGGTCCCCGCCGACCAGCGACACGACGGCCCGCTCGCCCTCGACGTCCAGGTCGATGTCGCCGTCGAGGTCGGCGATGTCGAGCAGCTCCTCGAGGTAGTCCGCCGCGACGTCGCCCTCCTTCTCGGGGTCGACCTCCTCGTCGTCCTCCTCGCCCGCATCGGCGGCCGGGACGGCGGCGCCGGCCGGCGGCGCGGCGGCCGTCGCCGGGGCGTCGCCACCGGGAGCGGGCTCGGTCGGGGCCGCCACGACGTCCTCGACGAGGGTCGGCGCCGGTGCCGTCCCGGTGCCGGAGGTCGTTGCTTCGGTGGAGGTGGGCGTCGACATCGGCGGGGTCCCTGTCCTTTCCATGGAACGGTCTGGCTGGCTGACGAGGTGCGCGACCGTCAGCGGGTGCGGTGGTCTCCGGTCCGGGCCACCGCGAGGACGATGCCACGCCCGGTCCGGCGGTCGGTCACCGGCGGACCCCGCCCCGGGCGCTGCGGGTGGTCTTCTTGGGCTGCTGGCGGCGGATCACCGGCGGGGGCAGCACGGCGACCGGCCCGGTGGACACCGCGGGCCCGGCGTCGGGCGCCATGGCCGCGCCGTCGTGGCGCCGCTTCGCCTGCAGCTCGTCCCAGGCCGGCGAGCCCGGCGTCGGGTTCCGCTTGATGACGTAGAACTGCTGGCCCGTGGTCCACAGGTTGGTGGTCAGCCAGTACAGGAGGACACCGATCGGGAAGTTGATGCCGGTGATGGCGAAGAAGAACGGGTAGCCGTAGAGGAGCAGCTTCTGCTGCTGGGCCATGGGCCCGGTGAGCGCCGTCGGCGGCATGTTCTTGCGGGTCAGCTGACGCTGGGTGGTGAAGGTGGTGAGGGACATCGCCACGATCAGCACGATGGTGATCAGCTTGACCGTGAGGCTCGGCGCGTGGGTGAAGGTGTCGGACAGCCCGGCCCCGAACAGCGACGCGTGGTTCAGCGACAGCGCGTCGGCTCTCGTCATCAGGCCGTGGGCGGTGGGAGCCTTCCCGTTGTTGGCCTTCGCCGCGCCGTCGAGGGTGCGGAAGAGGGCGAAGAACACCGGGGACTGCAGCAGCAGTGGAAGGCAGGAGGCGAAGGGGTTGGCCTTCTCCTCCTTGTAGAGCTTCATCGTCTCCTGGGAGAGCCGCTCCCGGTCGCCCTTGTGCTTCTGCTGCAGCGCCTTCATCTTCGGCTGGATCGCAACCATCTTGCGGCTGGCGTTGATCTGCTTCACGAAGAGCGGGATCAGGACGATCCGGATGACGACGACGAGGCCGATGATCGACAGGGCCCAGGTCGCCCCGGAGTCCGCGCCGAACACCGGGGTCAGCACGTGCCGCCAGCCCAGCAGGATGGCCGTGACCGCGTAGTACAGCGGGGTGAGCAGGGTGTCGATCACGGTCGGGCGTCTCCTGCGGCTGCGGTCGCGGTGACTGCACCCGGGGTCGGGGGAACGGGGTCGGATCCACCGAGGCCCGCGGTGACGAGCCGGGCGTCGGATGGTTCGCTGGCTCCATCGTCGCTCATCGCGCCGCGGCCGTGGGACCCGAGTCGCCCGGCGTCCCCGGGAACGGGGCCGGCGGGGTCAGCGGAGGCGCCCGGGTCGGCAGGGGTCCGCCACCGGCCCGCCGGCGGGACCGGGTCGTACCCGCCGTGGGAGAACGGGTTGCAGCGCAGGACCCGCCAGCCGGCCAACAGCGAGCCGCGGGCCGCCCCGTGGGTCTCGACGGCGTCCAGGGCGTAGGCCGAGCAGCTCGGGTGGTACTTGCAGACCTGGCCGTAGAACGGGCTGACCACCCGGCGGTAGGCCCGGATGAGCAGGAGGAGCAGTGCGCGGGTCACCCGTGCCCCCGACCACGGGGCGGGCGCACCACGCGGGCCAGCACGTCGTCGAGGTCGGCGCCGAGCACCCGGGAACTCACCGACCCGGCCCCGGGGCGGGCGCGGACGACCAGCAGCGACCCGGTCGGGACCACCGCGAGCCGCGGGCCCAGCAGGTGGCGGAGCCGACGGGCGACCCGGTGGCGGACCACCGCGTTGCCCACCGGGCGGCCGACCACGACACCGGCCCGGGCCGGGGCCCCCGGTAGGACGGCCGCCGCCGGGCCGGCGGTGGCCGGAGCGCCACGGCCGGCGGGAGGCAGCAGGTGCACGACGAGACGCGAGGTCGCGGCCCGACGGCCCCGGCGGGAGACCGCGCGGTGGTCGACCGAGCTGGTGACTCTCAGCGGCCGGGGCAGCACGGCCAGCTCCGGTCGGACCGGATCGGGGAGGCCCCGCCGCTGGTCACACGGTCAGTTCGTCGCGGCCCTTGCGGCGACGGGCGGAGAGGATGGCGCGCCCGGCGCGGGTCCGCATCCGCAGCCGGAACCCGTGGGTCTTCGCCCGCCGACGGTTGTTGGGCTGGTAGGTGCGCTTGGGCACGATCTCTCCTGATCTCGTTCACGTGGACGACACCCGCGCCGGCACACACCGACCCCGGGCACGCCGAAGGTGCGACCGGCCGAGCCGTCCGCGCCTCCACGGTAGGTCGGGCTCCGGACGCGGTCAACCGCCGGCTGCGCCGACGGGTTGAGCCGCGGGGTCGGACTCGTCGGGTTCCGGAGCTCCCGCACCGACCGCGGCCCCGGTCGGGGACCTCACCGGGCACCACGGGACACCCCGAGGACCCCACCGCGCGGCGTCGGCGGTCCGGGACCGGACCACCGGCTGCACCCGGGCGGGGACCGGACGATCGTGACATGGTTGTCCACAGATGTGGACCGAGCTGTGCACAGCCATCAGGGACACCGGCCGCGGGCGCACCCGCGGCCGGCCGCCGGTGGCCCCAGGGTCGTCCGAGCATCATCCGGGATCGTCAGCACCAGGGGTGAGGAGTGGCCGTGAGTGAGCCGGTCCTGTCCGAGCAGTGGGTCCGCGACGTCTGGGACGCCGCGCTGAACACCCTGGCCGAACGGCTGCCGGTGCACCAGCGGGTGTGGCTCGACGCCTGCCGCGCGCTCGGTGTCGACGACGACACCTTCATCGTCCAGGCCCCGGAGGCGTTCACCCGGCACCGGATCGAGACCGGCCCGCTGCGGGCCGAGCTGGCGGCGGCGCTCGCCACCGCGGCCGGGCGGCTCCTCGAGCTCTCCGTGGTCGTCCCGTCCGGCGACGGCGACGGCGACACCGGTGGCGAGCGCACGTGGGAGCACGCCGCGGACGGCGACCGGCCGGGGGACGGACCGGTGGCGGCCGCGTCCAACGGCTACCGCCCGACCGGCGGGGAGGACGAGCGGGTGGACGGGCGCGGGATCGGCGAGCGGAACACCGCCGACGCCGACGCCGAGGACCGCCGCGCCCCGGACGGCCGGCCGGCGGGTCTCGGGCGCACCCGGGCCCGGGAGTCGATCGGGCTGAACCCGAAGTACACGTTCGAGACCTTCGTGACCGGCCCGAGCAACCGCTTCGCCCACGCCGCCGCGGTGGCCGTCTCCGAGGCGCCCGGGAAGTCCTACAACCCGCTGCTCATCTACGGGGAGTCCGGGCTCGGCAAGACCCACCTGCTGCACGCCATCGGGCACTACGCGGTGAACCTCTTCAACCACCTCTCGGTGCGCTACGTGTCGAGCGAGGAGTTCACCAACGACTTCATCAACTCCATCCGCGACGACCGGGCGACGGAGTTCCACCGCCGGTACCGCGACGTGGACCTGCTCCTCGTGGACGACATCCAGTTCCTCGAGGGCAAGATCCAGACGCAGGAGGAGTTCTTCCACACCTTCAACACCCTCCACAACGCGGACAAGCAGATCGTCATCACCGGCGACCGCCCGCCCAAGGAGCTCTCGACCCTCACCGACCGGCTGCGCAACCGGTTCGCCTGGGGCCTCATCACCGACGTCCAGCCCCCCGACCTCGAGACGCGGATCGCGATCCTCCGGAAGAAGGCCGTGCAGGAGGGCCTGTCGGCGCCGCCGGACGTCCTGGAGTACATCGCGACCAAGGTCCAGCGGAACATCCGTGAGCTCGAGGGCGCGCTGATCCGGGTCACGGCCTACGCGAGCCTCAACCGCACCGGGGTCGACCAGCAGATGACCGAGCTGGTGCTGCGGGACCTGATGCCCGACAACGCCGAGCCCGAGATCGCCGCCAGCTCGATCATGGACACGACGGCCGCCTACTTCGACGTGACGATCGACGAGCTGTGCGGCCCGAGCCGCAGCCGCAGCCTCGTCACCGCCCGGCAGGTGGCGATGTACCTGTGCCGCGAGCTCACCGAGCTGTCGCTGCCCAAGATCGGCCAGCTGTTCGGCGGCCGCGACCACACCACGGTCATGCACGCCGAGCGGAAGATCCGCGAGGGCCTGAAGGAACGCCGCCTGCTGTTCAACCAGGTCACCGAGCTGACGAACCGGATCCGGCAGAACCGGCACTGAGCCCGCCGCGCCGGGGCCGCCGGCGCCGGACCACCCCGGCCGGCCCCCGTCCGACGCTGTCCACAAGCGGTGGACAGAGACACCCGCAGCTGTGGACAGGCCACGGTGCCGGCGGCGTCGTCCACACCTGCCCACAGCCCAGCCCCGATTCGGCCGCCGCTGTCCACAGGCCCGGCCCGCATGCGCATGCACCGACCGGGGCCCGCCCCGTCAGCTCGGCCGAGCCCCGGTCGCAGGACATGCACGGGCCGACAGGCCCCGTTGTCCGCCGCGGCTCGCGCATGCGGTGCGACCGCACGGCGGTTGCCCACACCGTCCACCGACGCTGTGACGACGACGACCTCCCCATCTCCCTCCTCTCAGGCCCCCGAAGGACAGCGGCCGGTGGTGGAAAACCGTCGCGACGACCGGGACGGCCCGCCACCACGTCGGACACCACCTCGTGTCGGTCGGGCATGGCAGGATCGCCGTTCTCCCGCCAGCACCGCGAACGGTGGGACGGGAGTGTCCGTCGACGGCGGGTCCGGTCCCGCCGACAGGGGATCGGGGACGTCAGTCCACCGGCCCGGTCACCGATGCACGAGGGGCATGCCGTGAGATTCCGAATCGACCGAGACGCGTTCGCCGACGCCGTCGCCTGGGCCGCCCGCGGACTGCCGTCGCGACCGGCCGTGCCGGTCCTGGCCGGCCTCGTCCTCGACGCCTCGGTGGCCGACCCGGACATGGGCACCCCCGACGTCCTCACGGTGTCCGGCTTCGACTACGAGACCTCCACCAAGGTCGGCATCCCGTCCGAGGTCGCCGAGTCGGGGCGGGTCCTCGTCCAGGGCAAGCTGCTGGCCGACATCTCCAAGAGCCTGCCGGCGTACCCCCTCGACGTGGCCACCGACGAGAACCGCCTGCTCCTGACGTGCGGGCCGGCGAAGTTCAGCCTGACGCTGCTGCCGCTCGAGGACTACCCGGAGATGCCGAGCCCGCCGCCGGTGTCCGGGACGGTGTCGTCCGACGTGTTCGCCGCCGCGGTCGCCCAGGTCGCGATCGCCGCCGGCCGCGACGACATGCTGCCGGTGCTCACCGGGATCCACCTGGAGGTGACCGGCAGCCGGCTGCGCCTGCTCGCCACCGACCGCTACCGCCTGGCGGTGCGTGACGTCGAGTGGCAGCCGAGCTCGCCGGACATCGTGGCGTCGGCGCTCGTCCCGGCGCGGGTCCTCGCCGACGCGGCGAAGGCGATGGCGCACGGCGGGACGGTCGCGATCTGCCTGCCGGCCGCAGCCGGGGACGGCACCGACGCCTCCCCGGGCTCACCCGGGCACGGCGGCAGCGGGCTCGTCGGCCTGCTCGGCGGGACCCCCGAGGCGCCGCGGGTGACCACCACCCGCCTGCTCGACGGGGAGTACCCGAAGGTGATGAGCCTGTTCCCGGCGGAGTCGCCGATCTCCGCGACGCTGCCGACCCCCCGCCTGCTGGAGTCCGCGCGCCGGGTCGCCCTCGTCGCCGACCGCAACGCCCCCATCCGGCTCAGCTTCGACGAGGGCTCGGTCACCCTCGACGCCGGCACCGGCGAGGAGGCGCAGGCGTCGGAGGTCCTCGAGGCCGACGTCGACGGGGAGGCCATCCAGGTCGGCTTCTTCCCGAGCTACCTGCTCGAGGGTCTCGCCCAGCTCGGCACCCCCGTCGCCCGGTTCTCCTTCACCCACCCGTCCAAGGCGGTCGTGCTCACCGGCGTGTCCGGGGCGGGCACGGTCGACACCGACTACCGCTACCTCGTCATGCCCCGCCGGCTGCCCGGCTGAGTCTCCGGGTCAGCCCGTTCCCCCCCGGCCCGGCGACCACGTCGCCCGGCCTGACACCGTCGGCCCCGGATGAGAGGGTTCCAGCATGAAGATCGGATTCGTCGGACTGGGCAAGATGGGCTTCAACATGCGCGATCGGCTGCGCGAGGCGGGGCACGAGGTGGTCGGCTACGACCACAACGCCTCGATCAGCGACGCCGACAGCCTCGAGGCCATGGTCAAGGAGCTGCCGACCCCGCGCGTGGTCTGGTCGATGCTGCCGGCCGGGACGATCACCCACGACACGATCGTGACCCTCGACGGGCTGCTCGAGTCCGGTGACGTGATCGTCGAGGGCGGGAACTCCCGCTGGAGCGACGACATCGAGAACGCGGCGATGCTGGCGCCGAAGGGCATCGGGTACGTCGACTGCGGGGTGTCCGGCGGGGTCTGGGGCCTGCAGAACGGCTACGCGCTGATGGTCGGCGGGTCCGACGCGGACATCGCGACCACCCAGCCCCTCTTCGACGCCCTGAAGCCGCCGGGTGAGTTCGGCTTCGTCCACGCCGGCAGCGTCGGCGCCGGGCACTACGCGAAGATGGTCCACAACGGCATCGAGTACGGGATGATGCAGGCCTACGCCGAGGGCTACGAGCTGCTCGAGGCCACCGGCGTCGTCACCGACGTCCCCGCGGTCTTCAAGTCCTGGCGCAAGGGCACCGTCATCCAGTCGTGGCTGCTGGACCTGATGGACCGCGCGCTGGACGCCGACCCCACGTTCCACAACCTCCGCGGCTACGCGGAGGACTCCGGCGAGGGCCGCTGGACCCTCGAGGCCGGCATCGAGCACGCGGTCCCGCTGCCCGTGCTGGCGGCGGCGCTGTTCGCCCGCTTCTCCTCCCGCCAGCCCGACTCCCCGACGATGAAGGCGGTCGCGGCGCTGCGCAACCAGTTCGGCGGGCACGCGGTGCAGGCCGAGGACCTCCAGGCCGCCAAGGCGACGACCGCCGAGACCGAGGACCGCTGACCGGCGGCCCGCACCCGGCCGGCTGACCGGGTCGGGCCGCGGTGCACGTCAGCCGGCTCGAGCTGGTGGACTTCCGCTCCTACGCGGCGGCCCGCCTTGACCTGGGCACCGGTCCGACGCTCTTCCTCGGGCCCAACGGCCAGGGCAAGACCAACCTCGTCGAGGCCGTCGGCTTCCTGTCCACCCTCGGCTCGCACCGGGTCGGCACCGACGCCCCGCTGGTCCGGGCCGGGGCCGAGCGGGCCGTGGTGCGGGCCCGGGTCGACCGCGAGGGGCGCGAGGTCCTCGTCGAGCTGGAGATCACCCCCGGCCGCGCCAACCGGGCCCGGGTCAACGCCTCCCCGGTCCGCCGGACCGCCGAGGTGCTCGGGATCCTGCGCACGGTGCTGTTCGCCCCGGAGGACCTCGACCTCGTCAAGGGCGACCCGGGCGGCCGCCGCGCGTTCCTGGACTCCTTCCTCGTCGCGTGCGCGCCGCGGTGGGCCGCGGTCCGCTCGGACTACGACCGGATCGTCCGCCAGCGCACGGCGCTGCTCCGCTCGGCCGGCGGGCGGGGCCGCGGCGGGGGTCCGGGTGGGGCCGGCGGCGGCG
>CAXSIB010000048.1:0-12834 GCA_964237095.1 uncultured Actinomycetales bacterium | reverse complement strand
CGAGGTCCAGCGGCGCCCCGGCCGCGAACTCGGCGAGCAGCAGGTCGACCGCCGCCCCGACGTCCCCGCCCGCCGCCGCGACCACGGCCCGCTGGCGCCCCGCCGGCCCGGGACCCGCCGCGAGCGTGCGGACGTCGGCCAGCTCGGCCTCGCAGCCGAGGCGCCGGGCCACCGGGGTGAGCTCGTCGACCAGTTCCTCGAGGGCCTCGCGGACCGGCCGGACCGCGCCCGCGTCGTCGACGATCAGCTCGGCGTCCAGACCCCAGCGGGCCGCCCGCCACTTGTTCTCCTTGAGCAGCCAGGGCGTCGGGAGCGGCAGCGTGTACCCGCGGTCCAGCTGGGTGTCGAACTGCTGGACGAGGCACTGTGCGAGCGCGGCGACGGCACCGACCTCGGTCATCGTCGGCAGCCCGTCGCACATCCGGAACTCGACGGTGCCGAACTCCGGGTGCGGCCGGACGTCCCACCACACCTCGCGGATCGTCGCCACGGCGTGGGAGGAGACGAGGGATCCCAGGTACGTCTCGAAGTCGTCCCACCCGGCCAGCTGCTGCGGCAGTCCGGCCGTCGGCAGCTGCTCGAACACCTTGCTGCGCGCACTCGCCAGCCCGGTGTCCGCCCCCGCCCAGTAGGGGCTCGACGCCGACAGCGCGAGGAAGTGCGGCAGGTACCCCGTCACCGCGTTGAGGACGGGCACGACCTTGTCCACCGAGCGGACGCCGACGTGGACGTGCACCCCGGTGATCAGCAGCCGCCGCGCCAGCCACTGCATGTCGTGCACCAGCTGGGCGTAGCGGGGTCCCGGGGAGAGGACCTGGTCCTGCCAGCGGGCGAGGGGGTGGGTGCCGGCGCACGCGAGGGCCAGCCCGCGCCGGTCGGCGGCCGCGGCGACCTCCGCGATGGTGCCGGCCAGGTCGGTGGTGGCCTCCCCGACGGTGTCGCAGACCCCGGTGAGCACCTCGACGATCGACTGGAACAGCTCGTGCTTGGCCTTCGGGTGCTCCTCGCCGCCGTTCGCGGCCTTCAGGTCGTCGAGGATGTCCCCGGCCGCGCCGACGAGGGCCCGGGTGGCGGGGTCGACCACCTGGAGCTCCCACTCGACGCCGAGGCTCGCGTGGTCGGAGCTGGCGAAGTCGATCTGCACGGTCTCAGGGTGTCGGTATCGGGCCCCGAGGGAAAGTCCGTGCCCACGGCCCCGTCGTCACCGCGGAGTGGTCACGGCTCCGTAGAGCTCGGGGCGGCGGTCGGCGAACACGTCGGCGAGCGGGCTCCAGGCCTTGTCCCGGGCCCGGGTGAGGTCGACGTCGGCGGTGGCGGCGGCGACCGTCGACCCGCCGGTCCCGAGGCCGACCGCATCGAGGACCCAGCCCTGCTCGCCGATGATCGTCGTGCCCCCCGTCCACTCCTGCCCGCGCTCGGTCCCGGTCCGGTCGCAGCAGGCGATGAACACGTGGTTGACCCGGGCGGCGGCCATCCCGATCTGGACCTCGCCGGACCGCTCGCCGGCCGGCCGCGGACCCAGGGGCCAGTTCGTCGGGACGGCGATCAGGTCCGCGCCCGCGAGGGCGACCGTGCGCGTCAGCTCCGGGAACTCCAGGTCGTAGCAGATGATCACGGCGATCCGGCCGTGCGCGGTGTCGACGACGGGCGGCACCGCGGCGCCCGGGGCGAACACCAGCTTCTCCCCGTCCCACAGGTGGATCTTCCGGTAGACCGCGCGGACGCCGGTGGCGTCGACCACGGCCGCACTGTTGTAGGTGAGCCCGTCGTCGCCGGCCTCGCAGAAGCCGCCGACCACGACCGTCCCCGGCCGCGGCGACCGGGCCGCCTCGGCCGCCCAGTCGGCGAACAGCGGGTGCGCCGCGGTGATCGCGACCGTCGCCGCCTCCGCGGTGTCGGTGAACATGTAGCCCGAGGTCACCAGCTCCGGCAGGACGACGACGTCCGCCCCGCCGTCGACGGCATCGCGGATCGCGGCCACCGTCAGCGCGCGGTTGGCGTCGAGGTCGGCCATCACCGGCGCCAGCTGCCGGCACACGATCCGCGTCACCGGACCAGCTCCCCGTCGCGGGCGTCCGCCGCGGCGGACTCCTCGCCGGACGCGGCGAGGTTGGTGCGGACGCGGCGGGCGAGGCCGGGGGTGAGCAGCACCACGAGGCCGCCGACGAGCAGCCAGGCGATCACGACGTAGGGGAACCGGTCGTACGGGTAGGGGACGCCGACCCAGTTCTTGTAGATCGTGTACGCGACGAAGACGAGGGCGACGACCGGGATGACCACCTGCCAGGCCGGGGCCTTCCGTGGGCCGCGTCCGAGGAACAGGAACCGGATCGCCCCGAGGGTGGCGAGGGCGTACGCGACGAGGAGGGAGATCGTGCCGATGGTGAGGGCGTGGAAGGTGGCGTCCTTCACGGCCGCTCCCAGCAGGCGCTCGACGACGTCCACCACGAGGACGATCGCGAGGACGACCACGAGGGCGTTGACGGGGGCGCCGTCCCGGGCCAGCTTCGTGAGGCCTCGGGCGTTCCGGCCCGGCCGCCCGCGGCCTGCGTCCCGGGCGAGGGCGTACATGATGCGCGCGCTGCCGGCGACGGTCCCGAGGAGGATCGCGAAGAGGCTGATGCTCGCCACCAGGTTCAGCAGGTCGGCGAACCAGCTGCCCACGTAGGCCGTCCCGAGGTCGCCGTAGGGCGCCGAGTCGGTGATGAAGGCCTTGACCCCGCGGGCGTCCGTGCCGTAGCCGATCGACTGGGCGATGATCGTCAGCAGGAAGAACGCACCGGCGATGACGATCGCGATGCGGATGGCCCGGGGGATCTCACGCTTCGGGTCGCGGGTCTCCTCCCCGAGCGCGGCGGCACCCTCGAACCCGGCGAAGGCGAGGAAGCCGAACGCGGCGGCGGCGCCGACCGTCCCGATGCCCGTGCCGGCGGGCAGGCTGAGGAAGTGGGTCTGCACGGCGAACCCGCTCGGCGCGTGGTGGCCGATGACGCGGACCAGGATCGTCACGCTCAGGACCACGACGAGGACCGCGCCGATGAGCTCGGACACCAGCAGGGCACGCGTGATCGTCCGGATCTCGGTGAACGACAGCGCGGTGACGACGACGACCGCCAGGACGGTGAGCCACACCCACTCCTGCGAGTGGGTGACGCCGATGCCCCGGAGGAACTCGCCACCGAACAGGCCGAACTCGATGCTCGAGCCGACCGCGATCCCGACGTAGGCCCCGAGCAGCGCCCACCCCGCGACGAAACCGGCGCGCGGCCCGAGGGTGACCCCGACCAGGGCATAGACCGACCCGGTGTGGGCGATGTACCGGGACAGCTTGATGAACCCGTAGGCGACGAGCCCCACCCCGACGATCGCGAACACGAAGGCCAGGGTGGCGGCCCCGCCGATGTACCCGGCCGCACCGGCACCGAGGAGCGCCATGCCGCCGACCGGTCCGATCAGGCCGATGGAGAACGCGGCGGCATCGGTGACCTTCAGCTCCCGCTTGAGGCCGCCGGTCGGCGCGGCGGTCGACGGGGCGTCCGATCCGGGTGCGGTGACCTGGCTCATGGCGTCTTCTCCCGGTAGGTCTCGAGGCGGCGGACGGCGGTGGCCTCGTGGGCGGCGAGGCCCTCGTAGGCGGAGATGTCGCGGACGGCGACGGCCAGCGCGGGGGTCGTCGCGCGCCGGACCCGCTGGTAGGTCAGGGGCTTGAGGAACCGGGAGACCGACAGCCCCGCGCTGTGGCGGGCGTTGCCCGCGGTCGGCAGCACGTGGTTGGTGCCCGAGATCCCCTTGTCGCTGTAGGCCACTGTGCTCCACGGACCGAGGAACAGCGAGCCGTAGCAGGTGAGGTGGGCGGCGTACCAGTCGTCGTCGGCGGTCAGCAGCTCCAGGTGTTCCGGCGCGAGGCGGTCCATCAGCGCGACCGCGTCCGCCCGGCTCGCGACGACGGTGACCGAGCCGAAGTCGCGCCAGGCGGCGCCGGCGATCGCCCGGGTGGAGAGGGTCTCCAGCTGTCGCTCGACCGCGAGCACCACCGCGTCGGCCAGCTCCGGGGAGGTCGTGACCAGGGCCGCCGGCGAGGTCGGCCCGTGCTCGGCCTGCCCGAGCAGGTCCGCGGCGACCGTCTCGGGATCCGCGGTGTCGTCGGCGATCACCGCGACCTCCGACGGCCCCGCGAGCAGGTCGATGCCGACCCGGCCGAACAGCTGCCGCTTGGCCTCGGCCACGTAGGCGTTGCCCGCCCCGACGAGCATGTCGACGGGCGCCTCGCCGAGCAGACCGAACGCCATCGCCGCGAGGGCCTGCACGCCGCCGAGCACGAAGAGCCGGTCGGTGCCCGCGATCAGCGCGGTGTAGGCGACCGCCGGGTCCGGGGTGCCGTCCGGGCGCAGCGGGGTGCAGGCGATCACCGTCGGGACGCCGGCGACCTTGGCGATCCCGGCCGTCATGTGCGCGCTGGTGGTCAGCGGGAAGCGGCCCGCGGGCAGGTAGGCGCCCACGCTGGGGACCGGGACGTAGCGCTGGCCGGTGACGAGGCCGGGCACCAGCTCCACCTCGAAGTCGACCAGGTGCTCCCGCTGGGCGCGGGCGAACGCCAGCGTGCGCTCGTGCCCGAGGTCGAGCCCGGCCCGCACCTCGGCGGGCAGCGCGTCACCGACGGCCCGGAACGCGGCCGGGGACAGCTCGAGGTCGGCGCCGGCCCAGCCGTCGAGGTCGCGGGCGTAGCCGAGCACCGCGTCCACCCCGCCGGTCTCGATCCGCCGCAGCATCCCCGACACCCGCTCGACCACCGCGGGCGAACGCTGCTCCGGGGGCGCGTCCACCGCCGGGGACTTGGCCAGCCGGTGGGGCCCGGTCAGCTCCGCGAGCCGTTCCTTCGTCAGGTACACGGTGGGAACCTAGGACCCGGTGGCGGCCGGGGACAAGCAGCACCCGCCCATCGGCGCGGCGTCAGCCGGCGGTGCCGGCGGGGTCGCCCGGGCTGGGCGTGCTCTCGAGGAAGCGGCGGTGCAGCTCGGCCGTCAGGGTGTGGATGTCGCGGGTCAGGTCGGTGTTGGTCTTCAGCTCCAGCTCGGACTCCACGAAGTCGTGGTCGGCCTTGGCCTGCTGGAACGAGGCCTGCCGGTTCTGCCCGATCATCACGAACGTGGACAGGAAGATGGCCTCCAGGGACACCACCAGGGTCAACGTCGGCCACGGGCTGCCCTCGAGGAACAGCATCCACAGCGCGAACACGACGATGTGGACGTAGACGAACCGCATCGACCCCGCGAACCTGGTGATGGCGTCCGCGACCCGCAGCTGGAGGTCGGCGGCGCGCTTCGCCCGGAAGGCGGTGATCACCGGGTGCTCGCGGTGGGTGTGGTCGCGGGGTCCCGCCGGGACGGTCGCGGTCGAGGTCATGTCTGCTCCTGGTCCGAGGTCGCGGGGGCCCGGGTGCGGGCCCGGGTCGAGCGTTCCACCCGGGCGCGGCTCCCGCGCTACTTGACGCTGCCGGCGAGCAGCCCGCTCACGATGTACCGGTTCAGGGTCAGGGCCACGACCGCCGGGATCGCGATCGCGAGGATCCCGGCCGCGCTCAGCAGCGTGTACGGGACCACGTGGCGGCCCTGGAGGGAGGAGATGACCACGGTCAGCGGCTCGGTCGAGAGGTCGCTGGACAGCACCAGCGGGAAGAGGAACTGCGCCCAGCCGAACAGGAACGTGATGATCGCCGCCGAGATGACGCCGGGACGCGCGAGGGGCAGGACGACGTGACGCAGCACCTGCAGGCGGCTGGCGCCGTCCACGAGGCCGGCCTCCTCGATGCTGACCGGCAGGCTCACGAAGTAGTTGTGCATGATCCACGTCGCGAGCGGCAGGAAGCCCGACACGTAGACGAGCACGATCCCCGTGTAGGTGTTGACCAGCCCGGCGTCCGACAGCAGCCGGTAGATCGGGATCAGCGTGGTGTAGGCGGGGAAGGCCATGCTCGCCAGGACCGCGTAGAAGAGCAGGTCCCGCCCGCGGAACCGCATGCGGGCGAAGGCGTACGCGGCGAGGGTCGACAGCACGACGGTGACCAGGGTCGCCGCACCGCACTCGATGAGGATGTTGACCGCGGACTGGCGGATGGACTGGGCCATGTCGCCCGAGCCGACGAGCAGGCTCTTGTAGTTGACCAGGGTCGGGCTGGGCGGCAGGTAGTGCGCGGGCCGCGAGCCGGACTGGGCCTCGGTCTGCAGGCTCGTGTTGAGCGCCCAGTAGATCGGGATCAGGGACCACAGGAGGATGAGGACGACGGCCGGGAGGCGGAGTCGTGACCTGAGGTGCCCCATCAGAACTCCACCTTCCGGTACACCAGGCGCACCACGCCGACCGACACCAGCAGGGTGAGCAGCGTGATCACCAGTGACAGCGCGTACCCGGCGCCGAAGTCGAGGTTCTGGAAGGTCACGAAGTAGGTCTGCATGGTGAGCGACGACCCGAGCGTCGCGGCCCCGTTGAGCACGTAGGGCTGGTCGAAGACGTTGAGGGTGGCGATGAGCGCCTGCACCATCGCGACGGCGATGCCCGGCCGCGCGAGGGGGAGGCTGACCCGGCGGATCAGGCCCCACCGCGAGCAGCCGTCGCAGACCGCCGCCTCGTACAGCTCGTGGGGGATGACCTGCAGCGCCGCGAGGACGAGCAGCGCCGACAGCGGCGTGATCTGCCACACCTGCACGACCTCGATGAGCGCGATCGTCCGCACCCGGTGCTGGCCGAGGAACACGTGGTAGTTCTCGATCAGGTGGGCGGACTTCAGCACGCTGTTGAGCAGCCCGGTGTTGCTGTCCCAGATGCCGGTCCACACGATGCCCTCGACGATGCCCGGCAGCGCCCACGGGAGCACGAGCACGGCGATCACCACCGACCGCCCCGTGAACCCCCGCTGGAGGACCAGCGCCATCGCGACGCCGAGCACCGTGGACAGGACGACCCCGATGACCACGTACAGCGCGGTGTTGCCGAGGCTGGCGACGACCGCGCTGTTGCGCGCCATGGTCCGGAAGTTGCCGAGCCCGATGAACCGGGTCGGGGGGTCGAGGGCGTCGACCCGGAAGAACGACTGCACGATCGTGTAGACGGCGGGGACGAAGCCCAGGACGACGATGAAGACCGCGAGCGGCGCCACGAGGGCGTAGGGCAGCAGGTCGACGTGCCGCCGGCGGCGGGCGCCGGCGGCACGTGCGGGGAGCGTGGGGCTCAAGAGCCGCTCGACAGCTGGTCGGCCACCGCGGCGATCGCCTTGATCGCGGCGTCGACGGTCTCCGAGCCGGCGGCCGCCGCGTGCAGGTTGGTGTAGACGGCGTTGGAGAACTGGGGGTACCAGGACGGCGCGCCTTCGGGGAAGACCGGCTTGGCGGAGGTCTTCAGGAAGCTCGCGAGCTTGGCGCCCTGGATGAGCTCACCCTTCGCCGTCAGCTCCTGGACGGCGCTGAGGCGCGACGGGATGGTGTACCCGGTCCACGCCTGCGCCGGCCCGTTCACCCCGGCGAACGCGGTCTGGTTGGTGGCCGAGGTGAACCACTCGATGAACTTCGCCGCCGCGGCCGGGTACTTCGCCTGCTTCGGGATCCCGATGCCGTCCGGGTTGGACAGGTTGGGCCCCGCCCCGGAGACGCCGGGGGTGTCGATGTAGACGACCTGCCTGACCACCTTCGAGGACGCCGGGACGTCGTAGAGGCTGCCGATGCTGCCGGAGTAGTCGGTGAAGAGGCTGGCGACCTGCCCCTTCGTCATCAGCTGCTGGCCCTGGGAGTCGGTCACGTTGATGTTGCCCGGCGGGACCAGCCCGTTCTTCAGCGCGGCCATCATCCACTCGGCGGCCTTGTGGCCCGGGGAGTCGGTCGCGGTGAACTGCGGCTTGCCCTTGCCGTCGAGGATGGAGCCGCCGAACGCGGCGGTCACCTGGTACCAGACGGTCGACAGGCCCTCCGCCGCCGCGAACGGGATGTCGAGGGGGTACTGGATGACCCCCTTCGCCTTCACCTGCGCGAGGTCGGCGGTGTAGGCGGCGATCGTCGTCGGCATGGCCGTGATGCTGGCCTGCTTGAACATCGTCGTGTTGACCGTCGTGACGAAGAACGACGCGTCGTACGGGATGCCGATCACGTGGCCGTCGGAGCTGAAGGAGGTCAGCTGCGGGACGTCGGCGGCCATCGCCTTCGTGTCCACGTAGGTCTCCATCGGGTAGAACCAGTCGAGCTTGCCCAGCTGACCGACCCTCGACCAGTCGACGTCGGTGGCGTCGGCGAAGTAGGTCTTGGCCGTCGCGGCCGCGGCGATCTTCGTCTGGAGGCTGTCCCAGTCGATGTTGGACCAGTTGACCTTGATGCCGGTCGACGCGGTGAACGCGGCCACCGCCGCCGCGGGCAGGGGGTCCCCGGCCAGCGCGACGTTGATGGTCACCCCGCTGGTCGCCGTCGACGCACCCGACGAGCTCTTCCCGCAGGCGGCCGCGACGAGGGACAGGCAGGCCAGTCCGGCTGCGGCGATCCGCAGGCTCCCACGATGGGTCGTACCGGTCATGTGCGGTCCTCTGTTCGTCGGGGCCGGGTCGTCGGCACGGGGTCGGTCGGGGTGGGTCCTGCGGGGACGGGGTCGGCGGAGGGGTCAGACACGGCGGACCTCGGGTCCGGCGGACTCGAGCGCGGCCACCTGGGCGTCGGTCGCGCCGGCGTCGGTGACGACCCGGTCGACGTCGGTGATCGGGCAGATCTGGGCGAACGCGTGCCGGGTGAGCTTCGAGCTGTCGGTGGCGACCACGACCGAGCGGGCGCAGCCGGCCAGCAGGCGGTTGGTGCGGGCCTCGTCCTCGCTCTGGCACTGGGCGCCGTGCTCCACCGACAGCGCGCCGACGCCCAGCACCGTCAGGTCGACGGTCAGCTGACCGAGGACGCCCTCGGTCAGCGGGCCGACCAGCTCGTAGGACTGGGTGCGGGCGACGCCGCCGGTCAGCACCACCTTGACCCGCGGGTGGAGCACCAGCTCACACGCGATGTTGAGGGCGTTGGTGACGACGGTGAGCGAGGGCCCCAGGCGGGTGTCGGACTGGTCGGCGGCGCGGGCCAGCGCCCGGGCCACCTCGGTGGTCGTCGTGCCGCCGTTGAGCCCGACCACGGCCCCCGGGCCGACCAGCTCGGCCACCGCCGCGGCGATGCGGGTCTTCTCCGCGGTCTCCTGGGAGGCCTTGTAGCGCAGGGGGAGGTCGTAGGCCATGCCGTTGACGGCCGCACCGCCGCGGGTCCGGACGAGCAGCTGCTGCGCCGCGAGCTCGTCGAGGTCGCGGCGGACCGTGGCGAGGGAGACCCCGAACTTCGCGGCGACCTCCTCCACCGACAGGCGTTCGACGACGGCGAGGAACTGGAGGATCTCGCTCCACCGGCTCCGCCTGTCCACCGCGGACCTCCTGTCCGACCCGGTCCCCGAGCAGTCGCCGGCGGGGTGGGGATGAAGGTATGGCGCTCGATCCCGTTCGCGCAAGCCTCGGAACGAGCAATTTCGCGCAGTCCTGTTACGGTCCGGTCTCGTCCTGTCGGACGACGCCCAGCCCGAGGAGACCCGCGGATGACTCACATGCACGAGGAGATCTGGTCCCAGCCCGCCCGCTGGCGGGAGGCCGCCGCGCTGGCGCCCGCGGTGGCGGCGGCGCTGCCCGCCCCGGGGGAGCGCGTCGCCGTCGTCGGGTGCGGCACCTCGTGGTTCATGGCGCAGGCCTACGCGCGGCTGCGCGAGGCCGCCGGCGCGGGCGAGACCGACGCGTTCACCGCCTCGGACCTCCCGGCCGACCGCCGCTACGACCGCCTCGTCGCGATCACCCGCTCGGGCACCACGACGGAGATCGTGACCCTGCTGGGGGATCTGCGCGGGCGGCTCCCGGTCACCACCCTCACCGCGGTCCCCGACGCCCCGGTCGCCGCGGTGTCCGACGCCGTGGTCGACCTGTCGTTCGCCGACGAGCGGTCGGTCGTGCAGACGGTGTTCGCGACCTCGGTCCTCGCCCTCGTCCGGGCGTCCCTCGGCGAGGACGTCGGCCCGCTCGCCGCGGCCGCGCAGGACGTGCTCGACGCGCCGGACCTCCCGGCGGTGGCCGGGATCGAGCAGATCACCTTCCTGGGCGGCGGATGGGCGTGGGGGCTGGCTCAGGAGGCGGCGCTGAAGCTGCGCGAGTCCTGCCGCCTGTGGACCGAGGCCTACCCGTCGATGGAGTACCGCCACGGGCCGATCGCCATCGCCGAGCCGGGCCGGCTCGTCTGGCTGTTCGGGACGCCCCCGGCCGGGCTGGTCGCCGACGTCGTGGCCACGGGGGCCACCGTCGTCGACCACCGCGTCGACCCCCTCGTGGAGCTGGTCCGCCTGCACTGCCTCGCCGACGCCCTCAGCGCGGCCCGCGGGCTGGACCCGGACGCGCCCCGGAGCCTCAGCCGGGCTGTGATCTTGCCGAGCTCGTGACCGGCCTGGCGGCCGTCCGGCGGCGCCTCGGGCTCCCGGCGCAGGCGAGTGACGCGGCGACGCACCTCGACCGGTGGCTGGAGCAGCTCGACGCGGCCGGCCCGCCCGTCGAGCCGGTGGTGCTGCCGAGCCCGGGCGAGCTGCCCGCGGTGCTGGCGCGCCTCGGCGTGCCGGGCGAGGACATCGCGGCCGTCGTCGCTTCCATCCCTGCCACGACAGGTGATCCAGCGCTGTGGTGGCTCCTCGAGCGCTGTGTCACCTGGGTGCGCACCCGGCTGGGGACCCATGACGAGCCGAGCCCGGAGTGGCCCGACCTGCCTGCCGCGGTCGGGCCGGTCGCCCGCTTCTTCTTCGTGCACGCGTTCCTGGCCGCGCTGCCCGCGACGCTGGACCACGAGCAGGCACACGGGATCGACGCCGACATCTCGTGGGCGACGCTGTCCGACCTCGGCACCAAGATGGCGATGTACCGGCGGGCGCACGGGACCGGCGGCCTGGAGAAGCAGGACTGGCTGACCCTGCACCTGCGCGGGGCGATCCACGCCCTGGGGCGGCTGCAGTTCGCGGTCACCGACCTCACCCCCGAGCTGCAGCTGCCGTCGTGGGCCCCGGCCGTCGGGCTGGGCGTCCACATCCCGGAGACCGGCCCGCTGGACCCGGCCGCGGTCGACGCCTCCCTCGCCCGGGCCGGGGCCTTCTGCGCCGCGCACGTCGAGACCCCCGTCGGGGACCTCGCGGTCTGCACGTCGTGGCTGCTGGACCCCCGCCTGGCCGAGCACCTCCCGTCCACCTCGAACATCGTCGCCTTCCAACGGCGGTTCACCCTCACCGCCGACGTGCACCCGGGCGACGCGGACATCCTCGAGTTCGTCACCGGCCGGCCCGACCGGGCCCTCGCGGACATCCCCCGGACGACGACGCTGGAACGGGCGATCGCCGACCACCTCGGGGCGGGTGGGCACTGGGAGCTGCGGACCGGCTGGCTCCGGCTGCCCCCGCCCTGACGGCGTGGTCCGGGCGCCATGATGAGGCGGTGACCGACACCCCGGCAGGACCTGACGACACCCGCGTGGACCAGGGGGACACCCGGATCGTCGTCGAGCGGACCGCGCCCGGTGCGCCGACCGCCTACTTCGCGGTGCTGGCCGACCCCCGCCGCCACGTCGAGATCGACGGCTCCGGGACGGTGCGGGCGGCGGCCGGCAGCCAGGTGGTCACCGGCGTCGGGCAGGTGTTCACGATGGAGATGACCTACGTCTCCCTCGGGGAGTACCGGACGGAGAACCACGTCGTCGACTTCGAGCCCGACCACCTGATCGCGTGGATGACCGCGCGGGAGGGGCTGCCCCCCGCCGGGGTCCGGTGGAGCTGGGAGCTCGACCCCGCGGGTGACGGCGGGACGCGGATCGTCCACACCTACGACTGGTCCCGGGTCGTCGACCCCGCGGTGCTCGCGCGGGTCAGCTTCCCCCGGGTGCCCGCCGACGCCCTGCGCGACACCGTCGCCCGGCTGGTGGCCGCGGTCGCCGCGTGAGCTGACCCGCCCGCGTCAGCCCGGGGCCGACGCCGGGGTGACCGCCGGGAGCTCGACGGTGAAGGCGGCCCCGCCCTCGGGGGCCGGCCCGGCCACGGCCCGCCCGCCGAGGCGGGCGGCCAGGCTGCCGACGAGGGCGAGCCCGACGCCGCTGCCGGTCTCGCGGACCCCGCGGTAGCGCTCGTTGAGCACCCCGCGGTCGAAGGCGACCGGATAGTCGGCGGCCACCAGGCCCGGGCCGCCGTCGCGCACCTCGACGACCGCTCCGGCCGGGGTGGCCCGCACCGCGAGGACCACTGCGCCGCCCGGCGGGGACACCCGCACCGCGTTGTCGGCCAGGGCGTCGAGCACCTGGCGGACCCGCGCCCCGTCGGTCCGCACGGGCACCGGGCCCGGCGGCACCTCGAGGCGGAGGTCGAGCCCGCGGGCCGCCGCCCGGTCCTGCCACGCGGCCGCCGCGGCGGTCAGCACCGCGGTCAGGTCGACGTCGGCGACGGTGACCCGGAAGTCGGCCGTCCCCGACCGGGCCAGCTCCAGCAGGTCCGACACGAGGCCCGCGAGGCGGTCGGCCTCGTCGAGGATGGTGCGGCCGGCGGCGGCCGCGTCCTCGCCCACGGCGACCCGGTCGGCGATCGCCTCGGAGAACCCGCGGATCGCGGTCAGCGGGGTGCGCAGCTCGTGGCTCACCGTGAGCAGGAACTCCCGCTGGCGGCCCTCGGTGCGGGCCAGCGTCGCCGCGACGGTGTTGAGGCTGGCCGACACCCGGGCGACCTCCGCCGGGCCGCTCGTGTCGAGGCGGACGTCGCGCCGGCCGGCCGCCAGCTCCT
>CAXSIB010000047.1:0-12866 GCA_964237095.1 uncultured Actinomycetales bacterium | reverse complement strand
CTACGACCTCGTCGAGGAGGTCGGTCGCGTCGTCGGGTACGACCGGATCCCGTCGGTGCTGCCGCGCGCCGCGGGCGGGACCGGGCTGACCGTCCGCCACCGCCGCCGGCGGGCCGTGGTCGCCGCGCTGGTCGGCGGTGGCCTCGTCGAGTCCCCGAGCTCCCCGTTCGTCTCGCTGTCGGCCCTGGACGACCTCGGCCTCGCGCCCGCCGACCCGCGGCGCCGCCTCGTCCGGGTGTCGAACCCGATCGCGGCGACGGAACCCTTCCTGCGGACGACGCTGCTGCCCGGGCTCGCCGGGGTGGCCCGGCGCAACCTCGGTCGCTCGGCCGAGGGCGCCGGCCGTGACGGGCTCGCCCTGTTCGACCTCGGACCGGTGGTGCTCGCCCCGGCCGACGGGGCGCCGCTGCACGCCCCGCGCCCCGGGGTCGACGGCCGCCCGACCGACACGGAGCTGAAGGAGCTCGACGCGGCCCTGCCCGCCCAGCCGCTGCACCTCGCGGTGCTGCTGGCCGGGGACCGCGACGGCGGCTGGTGGGGACCGGGCCGGGCGACGACCTGGGCCGACGCCGTCGGCGCCGTGACCCTCGCGGCGGCCGCGGTCGGCGTCCGGCTCGAGGCGGCCGCGGCGGAGCTCGCGCCCTGGCACCCGGGCCGGTGCGCCGCGCTGTCGGCCGGACCGGTCGTGGTCGGGCACGCCGGGGAGCTGCACCCCCGGGTGTGCGCCGCGCTCGGCCTGCCCGCCCGGACCGCCGCCGCGGAGATCGACCTCGACACCCTGTTCGGCGCGGCGCCCGACGTGCCGACGCCGGTCGTGCCGTCGTCGTTCCCGCCGGCCAAGCTCGACCTCGCCCTCGTCGTCGCCGACGGCGTGCCGGCGGCCGACGTCGAGCAGGCGGTCCGCGCCGGGGCCGGTGTGCTGCTGGAGTCCCTGCGCCTGTTCGACGTCTACACCGGCCCGCAGGTCGCGGCGGGGCACCGCTCCCTGGCGTTCGCCCTCGAGCTGCGGGCCCCGGACCGGACGCTGGGTGAGGCGGAGGTGGCCGCGGTGGCCGCGGCCGCCGTCGCCGCCGCGACCGCGCAGGTGGGCGCCACCCTGCGCACCTGAGGCTCCGTCGCCGAGCTGGACCTCCCGGTCATCGTGTGTATGCTCATGCTGGTCAATGCATAAAGATGCGACGATCGACGACGGGCGGACACGGTGGGACTGACAGCCGGGGTGGCGGGTGCGTCCGGTTACGCCGGGGGTGAGCTGCTGCGGCTGCTGTCGACCCACCCCGAGATCGAGATCGGGGCGCTCGGGGCGGGGGAGTCCGCGGGCAGCCGCCTGGGCGCCCACCAGCCCCACCTGCCCGAGCTCGCCGACCGGGTCCTCGTCGCGACCACCGCTGACGCGTTCGCCGGCCACGACGTCGTCTTCCTCGCCCTGCCCCACGGCCGGTCGGCCGAGCTCGCCGCCCACCTGGGTCCCGAGGTGCTCGTGGTCGACTGCGGCGCAGACTTCCGACTCGCCGACGCCGAGGCCTGGACGGCCTTCTACGCCAGCCCCCACGCCGGCGCCTGGCCCTACGGGCTGCCCGAGCTGCCCGGCGCGCGCGCGGCCCTGCGCGGCACCCGCCGGGTCGCCGTCCCCGGCTGCTTCCCCACGGTGAGCACGCTCGCCCTCGCCCCGGCGCTCGCCGCGGGCCTGGTCGAGCCGGCCGACATCGTGATCGTCGCGGCGACCGGCACGTCGGGCGCCGGGCGGGCCCCGAAGGCGCACCTGCACGGCGCCGAGGTCATGAACGCCGTGAGCGCGTACGGCGTCGGCGGCGGGCACCGCCACACCCCGGAGATCGAGCAGAACCTCACGGCGATCGGCGGCGCCGCGGCGACGGTGAGCTTCACCCCCGTCCTCGCGCCCATGCCCCGCGGGATCCTGGCCACGGCCACCGCCCGGGTCCGCCCCGGGGTCGACACCGAGATCGCCCGGGCCGCCTACGCCGCGGCGTGGGCGGGCGAGCCGTTCGTCCGACTGCTCCCCGACGGCGTCTGGCCGTCGACGGCGATGACCCTCGGGGCGAACACCTGCGTCGTGCAGGTCGCGGTCGACGCCCACGCCGGGCGCCTCGTCGCGGTCGCCGCGCTGGACAACCTGACCAAGGGCACCGCGGGGGCGGCGATCCAGTGCGCCAACCTCGCCCTCGGGCTGCCCGAGACCCTCGGCCTGCCGACGGCGGGGCTCGCGCCGTGAGCGTCACCGCTGCCGCGGGCTTCCGCGCCGCCGGCGTCGCGGCCGGCCTGAAGTCCACCGGAGCCCCCGACGTCGCGCTCGTGGTGAACGACGGCCCGGCCGCGGTGGCGGCCGCGGTCTTCACCGCCAACCGCTGCAAGGCCAACCCGGTGCTGTGGAGCGAGCAGGTGATCGCCCAGGGGAGCGCGCGGGCGGTCGTCCTGAACTCCGGCGGCGCCAACTGCTACACGGGTCCGGCCGGGTTCCAGACCACCCACGCGACCGCCGAGGCGGTCGGGGAGCTGCTCGGCCGCGGGGCCGGGGAGGTCGTCGTCTGCTCCACCGGTCTCATCGGCGCCGAGCTGTTCCGCGAGAAGCTCCTCGCGGGGGTGGCCGCAGCGGGCGCGGCGCTCTCCGCGGCCGGCGGTGACGCCGCCGCCCACGCGATCATGACCACCGACACCGTCGACAAGCAGGCGACGGCCGGCGGGCCCGGCTGGGTGGTCGGCGGGATGGCCAAGGGCGCCGGGATGCTCGCCCCCGCGCTCGCCACGATGCTCGTCGTGCTCACCACCGACGCCGACGTGGACGCCGCCACCGCGGACGCGGCGCTGCGGGCGGCCACCCGGGTCACCTTCGACCGCCTCGACGGCGACGGGTGCATGTCGACCAACGACACCGTGGTGCTGCTGGCCTCCGCGGCTTCCGGGGTGGCGCCGCCGGCGGCGGAGTTCACCGCCGCGGTGACCGATGTCTGCGCCCAGCTGGCACGCCGGCTGCAGGCCGACGTCGAGGGCGCCGAGCACGACATCACGATCACGGTGACCGGCGCGGCCACCGAGGACGACGCGGTCGAGGTCGCCCGGTCGGTCGCGCGCAGCAACCTGTTCAAGTGCGCGGTCTACGGCGAGGACCCCAACTGGGGCCGGGTCCTGGCCTCGGTCGGGACCACCGCGGCCGCCTTCGACCCGGCCCACCTCGACGTCTCGATGAACGGCGTGCAGGTCTGCCGCGACAGCGTCCCGCACGAGTCCCCCGCCCTGGTGCGCTTCGACGGACGAGCCGTGCTCGTCGAGGTCGACCTGCACACCGGAACCGCCGGGGCGACGGTCTGGACCTCGGACCTCACTCCCGGCTACGTCCACGAGAACTCCGCATATGCCAGCTGACACGGCGATGTCCGCCATCACCGACCCGACCACCACCGACCCGGCGTCGGCGGCCACCTCCGCGACGCTGCCCGCCGCCCCTGCGACGCCGCCGGGGAGGCCGGGCCCCGGTGACCCGCGCGCCGGGACGGCGGGCGCGAAGGCCGCCGTCCTCGTGGAGGCCCTCCCGTGGCTGCAGCGCTTCGCGGGCAAGATCGTCGTGGTCAAGTACGGCGGCCACGTCATGTCCGACCCGGCCCTGCGGACCGCGTTCGCCGCGGACATGGTCTTCCTGCGCACCGCCGGGGTCCGCCCGGTCGTCGTCCACGGCGGCGGCCCGCAGATCACCGCGATGCTCGCCCGCCTCGGGATCGAGAGCGAGTTCCGCGGCGGCCTGCGCGTCACCACGGCCGAGAGCGTCGACGTCGTGCGGATGGTCCTGGTGGGCCAGGTCGGCCGGGAGCTGGTCGGGCTCATCAACGCCCACGGGCCCTACGGGATCGGCCTGTCCGGGGAGGACGCCGGGCTCTTCGTCGCCGAGCGCCGCACGACCGCGGTCGACGGCACCGAGGTCGACCTCGGCTACGTCGGGGAGGTCGTCGACGTCCGCCCGGAGGCGGTCCTCGACCTGATCGCCGCCGGTCGGATCCCGGTCGTGTCGACGGTCGCGCCCGACGAGGAGGGCCAGGTCCTCAACGTGAACGCGGACTCCGCGGCCGCGGCGCTCGCCCTCGGCCTCGGGGCGGAGAAGCTCGTCGTGCTCACCGACGTCGCCGGGCTGTCGCTGGACTGGCCCGCGTCGACCGACGTCGTGAGCGAGATCGCCGCCGACGACCTCGAGCGGCTGATGCCCAGCCTGCAGGCGGGGATGGCCCCGAAGATGGAGGCCTGCCTGCGCGCGGTCCGGGGCGGCGTCCCGCAGGCCAGCATCCTCGACGGGCGGGTCGCGCACTCGGTCCTGCTCGAACTGTTCACACCGGAGGGCTCGGGAACGATGGTGACGCCATGACCGCACTCGCACCGACCGCACTCGCACCGACCGCGCCCCTGCAGACGGCGCTCGCCGGCACCCCCGCGGCGCTCACCGGGTCCTCGGGCCAGGACTGGCTCCAGCGCTACCGGGGCGCGGTGATGGACACCTTCGGCGAGCCGCGCCGGGTGCTGGTCCGCGGCGAGGGCGTCTACGTCTGGGACGCCGACGGGAACCGGTACCTCGACCTGCTGGCGGGCATCGCCGTCAACAGCCTCGGCCACGCCCACCCCCTGCTGGTGGCCGCGGTGACCGGCCAGCTGACGACCCTCGGCCACATCTCGAACTTCTTCGCCAGCCCGGCGCAGGTGGCGCTGGCCGAGCGGCTCACCGACCTGCTCGGCGCCTCGGGGGAGACGCGGGTGTTCTTCGCCAACTCCGGCGCCGAGGCGGTCGAGGCGGCGTTCAAGATCGCCCGCCGGACCGGGCGGCCGCGGGTCGTCGCGGCGGCCGGCTCCTTCCACGGCCGCACGATGGGCGCGCTCGCGCTGACGAGCAAGAAGGCCTACCGGGAGCCGTTCGAGCCGCTCCCCGGGCCGGTCGACTTCGTGCCCTACAACGACATCGAGGCCCTCGACGCCGCTGTGACGTCCGAGACGGCCGCCGTGGTGCTGGAGCCGATCCAGGGTGAGAACGGCGTGATCCCCGCCACCGCCGCCTACCTGCAGGCGGCCCGCCGGATCACCGCCGAGCGCGGTGCGCTGCTGGTGCTCGACGAGGTCCAGTCCGGGATGGGCCGGACGGGGGAGTGGCTGGCCCACACCGCCGCCGGGATCACCCCCGACGTCGTCACGCTGGCCAAGGGCCTCGGCGGCGGGCTCCCGATCGGCGCCTGCGTCGCGACCGGCGAGGCCGCCCGGCTGCTGGGCCGCGGGCAGCACGGCAGCACCTTCGGCGGGAACCCCGTCGCCGCGGCCGCCGGGCTCGCGGTGTTCGCGGCGGTCGAGCGCGACGGCCTGCTGGCCAACGCCCGCGACGTCGGCAACCAGCTGGCCGAGGAGATCGCGGCCGCGCACCCGCTGGTGACGGCGGTCCGCGGTCGGGGTCTGCTCCTCGCCTTCGACCTCGCGGAGCCCGTCGCGGCCGCCGTTGCGGCCGCCGCGATGGCGTCGGGCTTCATCGTCAACGACGTGCGCCCGGACACCATCCGCCTGGCCCCGCCGCTCATCCTGACCGCGGCGCAGGCGCGGGAGTTCACCACCGCGCTGCCCGCGATCCTCGACGCCGCCCTCGCCGCCGTCCAGGGACCGGGTCCCCGGTGATCCGCCACCTGCTGCGCGACGACGACCTGAGCGCCGCCGAGCAGTCCGCCGTCCTCGACCTCGCCGCGGCGATGAAGGCCGACCCGTTCGCCGCGCGGCCGCTCGCCGGGCCGCGGACGGTGGCGGTCCTGTTCGACAAGCCGTCGCTGCGCACCCGGGTCTCGTTCGTGGCCGGGATCGGCGAGCTCGGCGGGCAGGCGCTCGTCGTCGACGACGTGGCCCGCCAGTTCGGCCGGGGCGAGCCCGTGCCCGACGTCGGGCGCATCCTCGGGCGCCACGTCGCCGCGGTCGTGTGGCGGACGTTCGCCCAGTCCGGGCTGGAGGAGCTGGCCGCGCACGCCGGGGTCCCCGTCGTCAACGCACTCACCGACCTGTACCACCCCTGCCAGGTCCTGGCCGACCTGCTGACCGTCCGCGAGCGCATCGGCGGGACGGCCGGCCGCACCCTCGCCTACGTCGGGGACGGCGCCAACAACATGGCGCACTCCTACCTGCTCGGCGGCGCCCTCGCCGGGATGCACGTGCGGATCGGCTCGCCGGCCGGGCTGACGCCCGACCCGGCGGTCTTCGACCGGGCGGCGACGATCGCCGCCGAGACCGGCGGATCCGTGCAGGTGCTCAGTGATCCGGTCGCCACCGTCGCGGGCGCCGACGTCGTCGCGACCGACACCTGGATGTCGATGGGCGAGGCGGCCGACGACGGCCGCAAGGCCGCCGCGCTCGCGCCGTTCGCGGTCACGAGAGCACTGCTCGCCGACGCCGCCCCCGGGGTGCTGGTGCTGCACTGCCTGCCGGCCTACCGGGGCAAGGAGATCGAGGCCGAGGTGCTCGACGCGCCGGACAGCGCCGTGTGGGACGAGGCCGAGAACCGCCGGCACGCGCAGAAGGCGGTGCTGGCCTTCCTGCTCGCCCAGTCGGTCGAGACGACCGCGCCGGTCCGCCGGGTCGGCTTCCGGTGAGCGCCACCCCCGTCGCCGCGGCCGCCACCACCGCGACCACGACGACCACCGCGACCACGCCGGCCGCCCGGCGACAGCTGGTCGCCGACATCCTCGGCCGTCAGGCCGTCCGGTCCCAGCCGGAGCTGGTCGACGCCCTCGCCGCCCGCGGCGTGCCGGCCACCCAGGCCACGGTCTCCCGCGACCTGGACGAGCTCGGCGCCGTCCGGGTCCGCGACGCCACCGGGGTGCTCGTCTACGCCCTGCCCGCCCAGGGCGGTGACCGCAGCCCCACCGCGGGCAGCGCCTTCGGGGAGGCCCCGGCGCGCCTGGCCCGCCTCGCCGCGGAGCTGCTCGTGGGCGCCGAGGGCTCGGCCAACCTCGCCGTGCTGCGGACCCCGCCGGGGGCGGCGCAGTTCCTCGCGTCGGCCCTGGACCGCGCCGGCCTGCCCGAGGTGCTCGGCACCATCGCCGGGGACGACACCGTCCTCGTCATCGCCCGCGCCGGGGACGGCGGCCCCGCCCTCGCCCGCGCCCTGCTCGACCTGACCGCATGACCCCGTGACCACCACCCCCGCCACTCCGACCACCACCCCACCTGACGTGACCACCACCCCGCTGAGGAGCACCCCGTGACCGACCGCGTCGTCCTGGCCTACTCCGGAGGACTCGACACCTCCGTCGCCATCGGCTGGATCGCCTCCGAGACCGGCGCCGAGGTCGTCGCCGTCGCCATCGACGTCGCCCAGGGCGGTGAGGACATGGAGACGATCCGCCAGCGGGCCCTGGCCTGCGGCGCGGTCGAGGCCGTCGTCGTCGACGCCCGCGAGGAGTTCGCCACCGACTTCTGCATGCCCGCGATCCGCGCCAACGCCCTGTACATGGACCGTTACCCGCTGGTGTCCGCCCTGTCGCGGCCGCTGATCTCCCGGCACCTGGTCGAGGCCGCCCAGCGCTACGGCGCGTCGACGGTCTCCCACGGCTGCACCGGCAAGGGCAACGACCAGGTCCGCTTCGAGGTGGCGATCTCCACGCTCGACCCGTCCCTGAAGGTGATCGCCCCGGTCCGCGACTACGCGTGGACCCGCGAGAAGGCGATCGCCTACGCGGAGGAGCGCTCGCTGCCGATCGAGACGACCAAGCGGTCACCGTTCTCGGTCGACCAGAACCTGTGGGGCCGCGCGGTCGAGACCGGGTTCCTCGAGGACATCTGGAACGCCCCGACCAAGGACGTCTACTCCTACACGGAGTCCCCGGATCTCTCCGCGGCGCCGGACGAGCTGGTCGTCACCTTCACGGCGGGCATCCCCACCGCGATCGACGGCCGTCCGGTCACTCCGCTGGAGGCCGTGCTGGAGCTCAACCAGCGCGCCGGTGCCGCCGGGGTCGGGCGCCTCGACCTCGTCGAGGACCGCCTCGTCGGCATCAAGAGCCGCGAGATCTACGAGGCCCCGGGCGCGATCGCGCTGATCACCGCCCACCAGGAGCTGGAGAACGTCACGGTCGAGCGGGACCTGTCCCGGTTCAAGAAGGGCGTCGACCAGCGCTGGGGCGAGCTCGTCTACGACGGCCTGTGGTTCTCCCCGCTGAAGAAGGCGCTCGACACGTTCATCGGGGAGTCCCAGCTCGCGGTCTCCGGTGACGTCCGCCTCGTGCTGCACGCCGGGCGCGCGGTGGTCAGCGGCCGCCGCAGCGACACGTCGCTCTACGACTTCGGCCTCGCGACCTACGACGCCGGGGACACCTTCGACCAGAGCCAGGCGCGCGGTTTCATCGAGCTGTGGGGCCTGCCGAGCCGCCTCGCGAGCGCCCGCGACGCCCGCCTCGCGGCGGCCACCGGAGCCGACGGGTCCGGCCCGGCGGCGGGTGCGAACGGCGCGTGACCGCCACCGGACCGGCGGCGGCCGGGTCGAGCACGGCCGAGCCGGACCCGACCGGTCCTGACCCGACCGCCGCGGTCGAGCTCCCGGCCGGACCCGCCGCGCCGCCGGTCGGCGCGGCGGACGCGCCGGTGTCCCTCTGGGGCGGCCGGTTCACCGGTGGCCCGTCGCCGGAGATGGCCGCGCTGTCGGCCAGCGTCCACGTCGACCACCGCCTCGCGGTCCCCGACCTGGCCGGCTCCCGCGCCCACGCGCGGGTGCTGAACCGCATCGGCCTGCTCGACGACGGCGAGCTGGCGACGGTCGTGGCGGCCCTCGACGCGATCGAGGCCGACGTGCTGGCCGGGACCGCGGAGTTCCGCTTCGAGGACGAGGACGTCCACACCGCGCTCGAGCGGCTGCTCATCGAGCGCACCGGGACCGTCGGCGGGAAGCTGCGGGCCGGCCGGTCGCGCAACGACCAGGTCACCACCGACCTGCGGCTGTACCTGCGGGTGCAGGCCCGCGCGGTGGGCGGGGCCGTGCTCGACCTCGCCGACGCCCTCATCGAGCAGGCCGCCCGGCACGCCGCGACCGCGGCACCCGGGTTCACCCACCTCCAGCACGCCCAGCCCGTGACCCTCGGCCACGTCCTGGCCGCCCACGTCCACGCGCTGCACCGTGACCTGGACCGCCTCGACGACTGGGACGCCCGCGCCGCGGTCAGCCCGCTCGGCGCCGGTGCCCTCGCCGGTTCGACGCTGCCGCTGGACCCGGCCGGCGCCGCGGCCGACCTCGGCTTCGACCGCGCCTTCGCCAACTCCGTCGACGCCGTCTCCGACCGGGACTACGTCGCGGAGTTCCTGTTCGTCGGCTCCCTGCTCGGCATCCACCTCTCCCGCCTGGGGGAGGAGTGGTGCCTGTGGTCCAGCACCGAGTTCGCCTGGGCGCGCCTGGACGACGCCTTCTCGACGGGGTCGTCGATCATGCCGCAGAAGAAGAACCCGGACATCGCCGAGCTCGCCCGCGGGAAGGCCGGCCGCTTCGTGGGCAACCTGACCGGGCTGCTGGTGACCCTCAAGGGGCTCCCGTCGGCGTACAACCGGGACCTGCAGGAGGACAAGGAGCCGACGTTCGACACCGTCGAGCAGCTCCTCCTGCTGCTGCCCGCGGTCACCGGCCTGGTCCGCACGACGGTCTTCGACGCGCAGCGGGTGTCCGCCGGCGCCGCCGACGGCTTCGCCCTCGCCACCGACGTCGCCGACTGGCTGGTCCGCCGGGGGGTGCCGTTCCGCGAGGCGCACGAGATCTCCGGGGCGTGGGTGAAGCGGTGCGAGTCCCTCGGCATCGACCTCGAGGAGCTGCCGGACGACGAGCTGGCGCGGCTGTCGCCCGCACTCGACCCGTCGATCCGGGACGTGCTGACAGTCCCGGCTGCGATCGCGGCGCGCAACGGCCCGGGCGGGCCGGCCCCGGCACGGGTCCGGGAGCAGCTGGCGGGGCTGCGGGCGGTCCAGCAGGAGCGCCGCCGCCACCGGTGAGCGGCGCGACGGACCCGCCGGCGCCCTTCGACCGGGCGCGCCTGCGAGCGGACCCCGCGGCGGCGGCGGTGGCCCTGCTCGGGGCGGGGCTCCGGACCCCGACGGGGCTGTTCCGGATCACCGAGGTCGAGGCGTACGGCGGCGGTTCCGACCCCGCGTCGCACGCCTTCCGCGGGCGCACCCCCCGCAACGCGGTGATGTTCGGGCCGCCCGGCTTCGCCTACGTCTACCGCTCCTACGGCATCCACTGGTGCCTGAACGTCGTCTGCGGCGTCGACGGGACGGCGGAGGCGGTCCTCGTCCGGGGGGCCGAGCTGGTGCGGGATCCCGCTGCCCCTGACCCGTCCATGCCGGAGCGGCGCCGGGCGCGGGGACCCGGCCGCCTGACCGTCGCGGCGGGCGTCACCAGCGCGGACGGCGGGGCCGACCTGTGCGCCGTCTCGGGTCCGGTGCGCCTCGTCGACCTGCCCGGGCCGGCGGCGGGTGCCGTCCGGCGGGGCCCCCGGGTGGGGATCACCGTGGCCGTCGACGTGCCGTGGCGGTTCTGGCTCGACGGCGAGCCGTCGGTGTCGGCCTTCCGGGTGGGCACCCCGCGCCGCCGGCGCCCGGCGCCTCCCCTGACCGCCGACGACGGCCGTCCACCGCCACCGGCGGGCAATGGGCCGCGGAGCCGACGGTGAGCGGACAGACTCGGCGGCGCGGGCCCGTCGCGGGCGGCCGTGCCCCACGGCGAGAAGGAGCGGACGTGACCGGCGTGCTGGACGAGCTGGAGGAGCGGGGCCTGCTGGCCCTCTCGACCGACCGCGAGGCCCTCGCGGGCGCGCTGGCCGCCGGCCCGGTCACCTTCTACGTGGGGTTCGACCCGACCGCGCCGAGCCTGCACATCGGGAGCCTGGTCCAGCTGTTGACCGCGCGCCGGCTGCAGCTGGCCGGGCACCGCCCGGTGCTGCTCGTCGGCGGCGCGACCGGGCTGATCGGGGACCCGAAGGCCTCGGGCGAGCGCAGCCTGAACACCCCCGACGTCGTCGCCGGCTGGGTGGGCCGCCTCCGGGTGCAGGTCTCGCCCTACGTGGACTTCGAGGGTGCCGCGGCGGCCCGGGTGGTCGACAACCTCGACTGGACCGCGCCGCTCAGCGCGATCGAGCTGCTCCGGGACGTGGGCAGGCACTTCAGCGTCAACCGGATGCTCGACCGCGAGGCGGTCTCGGCGCGGCTGGCCGCCGGGGGCATCAGCTACACGGAGTTCAGCTACGTCCTGCTCCAGTCGCACGACTACCTCCAGCTGCACCGCCAGCTGGGCTGCGTGCTGCAGCTGGGGGGGAGCGACCAGTGGGGCAACATCACCGCCGGGGTCGAGCTCATCCGGCGGGCGGACGGGGCGCGGGTGCACGCCCTCGCCACGCCGCTGATCACGAAGCCCGACGGCACCAAGTTCGGGAAGACCGAGTCGGGGACCGTGTGGCTGGACCCGGCGCTGACGTCGCCGTACGAGTTCTTCCAGTTCTGGCTGAACACCGCCGACGACCACGTGGGGCACCTGCTGCGCGTCTTCACGTTCCGGTCCGAGGCGGCCGTGGTGGAGCTGCTGCGCGAGGGGGTCGAGCGCCCGGGGGGGCGGGCCCCGCAGCGCGCCCTGGCCGCCGACGTCACGACCCTGGTGCACGGGGAGCGGGCCACGGCCGGGGTGCAGGCGGCGTCGGCGGCCCTCTTCGGCAGCGGTGAGCTCGCCGACCTCGACGCGGACGTGCTCGCCGGCGCCCTGTTGACCGTCCCGCACGTGACGCTGGGTTCGGAGGAGGTGCTGCCGTCGGTGGCCGAGCTGCTGGTTCGCACCGGGCTGGTGTCGAGTGTCTCGGCGGCCCGCCGCACGGTCGCGGAGGGCGGGGCGTACCTCAACAACGAGCGCCTGACCGATCCGGCGCTGGTCCCCGCCGGGTCGCTGGTGCACGGGCGCTGGCTGGTACTGCGCCGCGGTCGCCGGTCGGTGGCCGCGGTCGACGCCGGTGCGCTCGTGGGTGGGCTGACGAGTGGCGCGGTGGACGGTCCGGGCCCGGCCGAGGTGACCGTCCCGGGGGGCGCGTGATCACGGTGACCGGCGGGCTGCGCCGGCGGATCTCCTGTCCGGCTTGGAGGTCGCCGGAGGCCGGGTTGACATCGCCCGCCGGATCGCCTAACTTTTCTCTTGTCGCGCGGGGCCCGGTCAGGGCCTAGAGCGGAGCAGCGAGTAGCTCCCCACCGTGGCCATCAGCAAGAGCAGGACAGCAACCGGGTTTGCAACCACGAGCTGGCCGATGTACATTAGGTGAGTTGCCCAGAGCGGGTCCGGAAGGGTCCGCAACGTGTGCAGCCGATCCTTGAGAACTCAACAGTGTGCCGAAAGTCAATGCCAAAACCCCGTCTCGGCGTTCGCGCCGTGACGGTCTGATTGGCTGTTTCGCTCATCCGTGTGTCAAGCACGGTGGGCAAAAAGTCGAGATCGACAATCTGGTCGTCTACGCACCCTCGGGTGCTCAGACATATGACATCAACGGAGAGTTTGATCCTGGCTCAGGACGAACGCTGGCGGCGTGCTTCACACATGCAAGTCGAGCGGTGATCCACTTCGGTGGTGATCAGCGGCGAACGGGTGAGTAACACGTGAGCAATCTGCCCTCGACCCTGGGATAACTTCGGGAAACCGGAGCTAATACCGGATACGACCACCGACGACATCGTCTGGTGGTGGAAAGCTCCGACGGTCGGGGATGAGCTCGCGGCCTATCAGCTTGTTGGCGGGGTAACGGCCCACCAAGGCGACGACGGGTAGCCGGCCTGAGAGGGTGACCGGCCACACTGGGACTGAGACACGGCCCAGACTCCTACGGGAGGCAGCAGTG
>CAXSIB010000046.1:0-12964 GCA_964237095.1 uncultured Actinomycetales bacterium | reverse complement strand
GTGCGGTGACCGGCGCGACGGCCGCCCGCGTGCGCCCCGGCGGCGACTCCCGCCCCGGTGGGTGTCGCGTCCGCCGTGTCCCGGCCTCGACGGCTTCGTCCTGTCAGCTTCACGGCGCTCCTCTGCGGACTCGCGCCGCGCGGGTGCAGCGACGCCCCTGGCCTGACTCGGCGGCGGCCACGTACGGCCGGCTGTCGTCGTCAGGAGCCTCACCCATGCGGGGCTTTCCTGCGAGGGGAACGGTCCACCGTCAGCCGGATGGCGGACGGGTGCACCGGCCCCCACGTCCGCCGGCGCGGCTGCGGTCCGGTCCATGGCCGACGTCGCGGTGACCGGTGCCACCGGGCGCCGCAGCTGCTGCGGGCGGTGATCGCCCGGGCCTCCCACGCCGACGCGGGCTCGGTCCGGGCCGCCCTCACGGGCGCCCGGACCGTCCTCATGGTGTCCGCCGCGGAGGCCGCGGACCGGGTGGACCAGCACCGGACGTTCGTCGACGCCGCCGTCGCGGCCGGGATCACCCACCTCGTCCACACGTCGTTCGTGGGGGCCGGGTCCGCGGCGACGTTCACCCTGGCCCGCGACCACGGCGCCACCGAGGCCCACATCCGCGCCAGCGGGGTGCCGTTCACCTTCCTGCGCGACAACCTCCACGCCGACTTCCTCGAGGCGATGGTCGGGACCGACGGGCTCGTCCGCGGCCCGGCGGGCGACGGCCGCGCCGCCGTGGTGACCCAGGACGACATCGCCGACGTGGCGACCGCGGTCCTGCTCGGCCCCGGCGCCCACGCCGGTGCGACGTACGAGCTGACGGGTCCGGCGGCGCTGACCCTCGGCGAGGCGGCCGCGGCGCTCACCGCCGCGACCGGCCGGACGGTGGGCTACCACCCGGAGACCCTCGACGAGGCGTACGCGTCCCGGGCCTCCCACGGCGCCCCGGACTGGCAGGTCGACGCCTGGGTCTCGACCCACACCGCGATCGCGGCCGGTTTGCTGGCCCGGGTCAGCGGCGCCGTCGAGGCCGTCACCGGCCACCCCGCCACGTCATTCGCCGAGCTGCTGGACGGCGCCGGCCGCCGCTGACCGCCGGCGGTCGGCCGGGACGGTCGCCTCCCCGACGGCGGCCGGCGCGACGACCGGGGCCGGTGTGGCGACAGCGACCCCGACCGGAGCAGGGACGTCGGCGTCGGCGGCGCGGTCGGCGGCGCGGTCGGCCCGCCGGAGCCGGGACAGCGTCCACGGCACGATCCCCAGCAGCAGCACGATCGTCCCGGTGCCGAGCACGACGAACCCGGTCCGCGGACCGGTCAGGGCGCCGACGAGGGCGCCGAGCGCGAGGGCGAGGACCGAGGCCGTCCGGGTGAGGGCGTTGAGCGCCGAGCCGGCGCGACCGCGCGCGGCGTCGGGGACGCGCTCGACCAGGATCCCGCCGAAGGCCGCGTTGATCAGCCCGTTGCTGACCCCGGTGACCGCGGTGAGCACCGCGAGGACGGCGAGGGTCGGGGCGAGCCCCTCCGCGACGACGAGGACCTCGATGACGGCCAGGTTGACGAGCAGGGTCCGCACCCGCTGGCGCGGGGTCCGCAGCCGGGTCGCGGCGAGGGACCCGAGCAGGAGCCCGGCACCCACGATCGCGGACACCAGCCCGTAGGACCGGCTGCTCGCGTGCAGGGCGTCACGGATCAGGAAGACGTCCAGGACGTTGGCCGCCTCGGCGCCCACGATGAAGACCGTGAGCGCGATCACCAGCGGCCACAGGAGGGCGTCGCCGCGCAGCACCGCGAGACCGGCGGTCCGGCCGCTCCCGGCCCCGGGCTCCGACCCTCTGGACTCCGGCGGCGGGTCCCCCGACCCCCGGAGCCCCGCCATCGCCGGCCGGGCCACCCGCGACTCGGCGGCGGGGTGGCGGCGCGTGCGGATGAGGCACGCCGCCGCGGCGATCACGGCGTAGCTGACCGCGTCGGCGCCGAACGCCACCGCGGTGCCGCCGAGGCCGACGAGCACCCCGCCGAGCAGCGGGCCGGCGATGCGGGCGCCGTTGTCGACGGACTGGAGCCAGCCCACCGCGACCGGGGCGCGTGCCGGCCCGACGATCCGGGGGGTCAGCGCGCCCCACGTCGGCCCGACGACCGTCTGGGCCGACATGACCACGAACACGAGGACCATGGCCAGCCACAGCGGGCCGCCCGCGGCGAGGCCGAGCACGGCGGCCGCCGACACCGCCGACCCCGCGACGGCGAGCACCCGTGAGTCGAGGGTGTCGACGAGGCGTCCCGCCCAGGGTGCGGAGACGACGACCGCGAGGGCCGACACCCCGAGCACGAGGGCGATCCCCGCGGTGCCGGCGCCGCTGTCGTGGACGTGGAGGAGCAGCGCCAGCTGGGTGACCCCGTCCCCCACCGCGGAGACCCCGCGCCCGGCGACGGCGATCCGGAAGTCGCGCTCGCGCCAGACCGACCGCTCGGCCACCCCATCCCGAAGTATCTGCTTCACATCTGTGAAGCTAGTCCTTCACGACAAGATGTCAAGGGGACACTTCACACCTGGCCGTACACTGCGGTCCATGGCGGAGGCTCCGACGGCCGGCGACCGGCCGGGGGCCGGTCCCGCGGTCACCGTGGACGGCGACCGGGTCCGTCTGCACGGCGTCGCGGCGATCCGCGCGATGGCCCACCCGGCCCGCCTGCGGGTGATCGACGAGCTCTACTCCGGTCCCGTCGAACGCACCGCGACCGAGCTGGCCGCGCTGGTGGGACTGAGCCCGAGCGCGATGAGCTACCACCTGCGCGCCCTCGAGCGGGCCGGGATCATCGAACGCGGCCCCGGCCGCGCGGACAGCCGCGAGCGGCCGTGGCGCGGCCGCGGCCGGACCATCAGCATCGACAGCTCCGAGGCCGCGGCCAACGCCGGCGACGTGCTCGTGAGCATGGCGTTCGACCGGACGCGCGAGCTCTACGACGCCTGGGTCGACCACCGTCGCCGGCACCGGGGCGAACGCCCCCGGCGGTCGGCGGCGGGGAACGGGCTGCTGTGGCTCACCGCCGCGGAGAGCACGACCCTGATCGACGAGATGAACGAGGTCGTCGACCGTTACGACCGCCTCAGCGCCGACCGGACGGGGCCCACCGGGGACCTCGCCGCCGAACGGACCGCGTGGCTGTGGACGGTGTTCCCCGACGTCTCGGCGTTCACCGCCGACGGCCCGGACCACGGACCGGGTCAGGCGCCGACGGCCACCGGGCGGTCGGGGTCCGACGACCACGCCGACCACGAGCCCGGGTAGAGCGCGGCGTCGATCCCGGCCACGGCGAGAGCAGCGATCTCGTGGGCCGCGGTGACGCCCGACCCGCAGTAGACGCCGACCGGGCTGGTGCCGTCCGCGCCGAGCGCCGCGAAACGGGCCCGGAGCTCACCGGCGGGCAGGAAGGTCCCGTCCGGGCTGAGGTTTGCGGCGGTCGGGGCACTGAGCGCACCCGGGACGTGCCCCGCCCGCGGGTCGACCGGCTCGACCTCGCCGCGGTACCGCTCGCCGGCGCGGGCGTCGAGCAGCAGCCCGTCACCGGCCGCGGCGAGGGCGGCGGCCCCGTCGATGTCCAGCACGGGCAGGGCGTCCGGCCACAGGACGACGTCGCCCGGGACGGGCACGCGCTCCCCCGTCTCGAGGTCGAACCCGGCGCGGCGCCACGCGGCCAGGGCGCCGTCGAGAAGACGCACGTCGGTGACCCCGGCCCAGCGCAGCAGCCACCAGGCCCGGGCCGCGGACATGCCGTTCACCGCGTCGAGCACGACCACCGTGCTTGTACTGGTGATCCCCCACCGCCGGGCCGCGGCCTGCAGGCTCGCGAGGTCCGGCAGCGGGTGCCGCCCCGACCCCGGCGCCGGCGGGGAGGCCAGCTCCGACTCCAGGTCGACGTAGACGCTGCCCGGGACGTGGCCCTCGCGGTGGTGCTCCCGCCCGGCCGGGTCGCCCAGGGCCCACCGGACGTCCAGCACCACCGGCGGACGGTCACCCGCGAGAGCGTCCCGGAGGTCCTCGACGCTGATCAGCACCGCCGGCCGGTCACCCACACCCGTCCCTGCGGGGCTCAGGACGCCTTCTCCCGCGTGAGGTCGGCCGCCCGCTGCGGCACGGCGAGGCCGAGGTGGTCGCGCAGGGTCGTGCCCGCGTACTCGGTGCGGAAGACCCCGCGCTCCTGCAGCAGGGGCACGACGGTGTCGGCGAACTCGTCGAGCCCGCCGGGGGTGATGTGCGGGGCCAGGATGAAGCCGTCGCACGCGTCGGCCTGCACCCGCTCGTCGATCTCGGCCGCCACGGTGGACGCCGTCCCGATGAACGACTGGTGGGCGCCCTCCTCGGCCATGAGCTGTCGGATCGACAGCCCGCCCGCCTCGGCCCGCGCCCGCCACTCGTGCGCGGTCGCGACCGGGTCCCGGTGCATGCGGACACTGGCGCGGCCGCGGGCGATGGTGTTCTCACCCGGGTCCGGGTCGATCGCCGGCAGGGGACCGTCCGGGTCGTACGCGGACAGGTCCCGGTTCCACAGCTGCTCCAGCAGCCTGATCGCGGTCTGCCCGCTCACCTGCGCGAGGCGGATCTCCTGCGCCTTCTCCTGCGCGTCGGCCTCGCTGTCACCGAGCACGAAGGTGGCCGCCGGGAGGATCAGGAGCTGGTCGGCGCGGCGGCCGTGGCGCGGCAGGCGGCCCTTGACGTCGGCGTAGAAGGCCTTCCCGGGCTCGAGGTCGCTGTGCCGGGTGAAGATCGCGTCCGCGGTGGCGGCGGCGAACTCGCGGCCCTCGTCGGAGTCCCCGGCCTGGAAGACGACCGGGCGGCCCTGGGGACTGCGCGGGACGGTGAACTGCCCGGAGATGTCGAACTGCTCGTCGCGGTGGCGGAACGCCCCGACGTCGGGGTCGCGGAGGAAGACGCCGGCGGCCTTGTCGGCGACGACCTCGTCGGGGGCCCAGGAGTCGAACATCTCCTCGGCCGTCTCCAGGAACTGCCTCGCCCGGGAGTACCGCTGCTCCTGCGGCAGGAACCCGCCGCGGCGGAAGTTCTCTCCGGTGAAGGCATCCCAGGACGTGACGACGTTCCAGGCGGCCCGCCCCGCGGAGAGCAGGTCCAGGCTCGCGAACTGCCGCGCGACCTCGTAGGGCTCGTTGAAGGTCGAGTTGATCGTCCCGGTCAGCCCGATCCGGTCGGTGACCGCGGCCAGCGCGGCGAGGACCGTGAAGGTGTCCGGTCGCCCGACCACGTCGAGGTCGTAGATCTTCCCGCCCTGCTCGCGCAGGCGCAGACCCTCGGCCAGGAAGAGGAAGTCGAACTTCGCGCGCTCCGCGGTCTGCGCGAAGTGGACGAACGAGCTGAAGTCGATGTGGCTGCCGGCCCGCGGGTCGCTCCACACGGTGGTGTTGTTCACACCCGGGAAGTGCGCGGCGAGGTGGACCTGCTTGCGGGGCCTGCTCATCGTTCGCCTCTCCTGTGGCTGACAGCGGTGGGGACGGTCGTGACGCGCGCGGTCATGCGGCCGCGTACCGGTCGGCGGGTCGGGCCAGGCCGAGCAGACCGCGCAGGGTCGGCGCCTCGTAGGCGGTGCGGAAGACCCCACGCCGCTGCAGCTCCGGGACCACGCCGCGGGTGATCGCCTCGAGGTCGTCCGGGATCACGCCCGGGCGCAGGCGGAACCCGCTGAGTCCCGCCGATCGCCACTCCTGCAGGACATCCGCGAGCCCCGCCGGGGTCCCGACGAACACGGCCGCGTCGCTGGAGAAGGGAGCGCCGGCGACCTCGTCGAGGTGGGCCTTGCGCGCGCGGGCCGCAGCCTCGTCGGCGGCCAGGAAGACCGCGACGTCACCGAACACGTGCAGGGTCTCACCGGCGCGGCCGGCGGCGGCCTGCGCGGCGCGCACCTCGGCGACGATCGAGCGGGCGTCCGCGGCATCACGGGGGGTGACGAACACCACGTCGGCGCTGCGCGCGGCGAGGCGGTAGGCGGCCGGGACGTGCGCGAGGGCGGTCACCAGGGGCTGACCCTGCGGCGGGCGCGGGGTGATCGACGGGCCCTTGACGCTGAAGTGCGCACCCCGGAAGTCGATGTAGTGCAGCTTGTCGCGGTCGACGAAGCGGCCGGTGGCGACGTCGCGGATCTCGGCGTCGTCCTCCCAGCTGTCCCAGAGCCGGCGCAGGACCTCGACGGCGTCGGCGGCCTCGTCGAACAGGTCCGCCTGCGCGGCGGGATCGGCGGGGTCGGCCGGCATCGCGCGGCGCCCGGACAACGCGGCGTCCGAGACCCGGCTGGAGATCTGCACCCGGACCCCCGCGCGGCCGAGGCTGACGTGGTCGAGGGTCGCGATCGCCTTGGACACGTGGAACGGCTCGGTGTGGGTGACGACCACGGTCGGGACGAGTCCGACGTGCGTCGTCGCCGGCGCGACCCGGGCGGCGAGGAGCACGGCCTCGAGGCGGCCGCGGACCCGGTCGGTGCGCCGGTCCGGACCCGTCGGGTCGTCGGACTGCAGGCCGACGGAGTCCTCGAACGTCACGAGGTCGAGCAGCCCCCGCTCGGCCTCGCGGACCGTGTCCACCCAGTGGGGCGCCGCGAAGAGGTCGGCCCCGGCAGCCGCCCGGGGCTCGCGCCACGCGGCCGGGTGCCAGCCGGCGCCGTCGAGGGCGACGGCGAGGTGCAGGGGCAGGGGGGACTCGCCGGGGGACGGGGACTCGGACGCGGGCATGGCACCTCGGTCTGGACGGCGGGCGGGACTGGCGGGCGGGACTGCGGGGCGGGCCGAACGGTGGCCGACGGTGCTCCGACGGGTCTGCACCCGCCGCGCGCCGCGATCACCGCTCGTCCGCGCAACACCCCGGACGCCGGGCCGATTCCGCCGGGGTCGCTCCCCACCGCACCGCGCCCGAGCGGACCGCACTCGACCGACCGCGCGGGTGGGGACCCGACCCCGGACGCGACGGCCCGCCCCCGGGACGCGACCATGGGACGTGCCCGAGCTGCCCGCCCCGCCGACCGACCGACCCGGCGTCGTCGCCTGGGTGCGCGAGCACCTCGGCCACCTGACCTGCGACGAGGTCGAGGCGTCGCCGATCCGCGGCGGCCAGACGGCCGCCGACACCGCGCTCGCCACCCTCGACGTCACCGGCTACGCCGCCCGGCGCAGCGAGGTGTTCCCGGTCGGCCGCCGCGGCGCCACGCGGCTGTCCCCCTACATCCGCCACGGCCTGCTGCCGCTGCCCGCGGTCTGGGCGGCGGTCGCCGACGCCCCGTCCCGGGACCGCGGGAAGTTCCGCGACGAGCTGCTCTGGCAGGAGTACGCCCGCCACGTCTACGCCCGGGTCGGCGCGGACCTCGGGGCGCCGCTGCGCTTCGACCCGCCCGTGGCGACGGCCCCGTGGCCGTGGGGGACGCCGTGGCCGCCGGAGATGGCCTGCATGGAGGCGACCACCGACGAGCTGCACGACAACGGGTGGCTGGTCAACCAGACCCGGATGTGGCTGAGCTCGCAGTACAGCGTCCGCGCGGGCGGCGACTGGAGGGTCGGGGAGCAGGAGATGTACCAGCACCTGCTGGACGGCTCGCGCGCGGCGAACCGGCTCGGCTGGCAGTGGACCATCGGGACGGGGACCGGGAAGGTGTACGGCTTCAGCCGGTGGCAGGTCGAGAAGCGGGCGCCCGGGCTGTGCCGCGACTGCCCGCTGAACCGGGACTGCCCGATCCAGGACTGGCCGGACGCCGACGCCGGTCCCCGCGTCGAGCCCCCGGCGGGTCTCGCGGGCGGCCCGACCGACGGCGGTCCCACGGCCCCGGACGTCACCGGCGTCCCGGAGGCGGTATGGCTGACCGCGGAGTCCCTCGGCGACACCGACCCGGCCCTGCTCGCGCACCCGGACCTCCCGGCGGTGTTCGTGTTCGACGAGCCGCTGCTCGCCCGGCTCCGGCTGTCGGGCAAGCGGCTGGTGTTCCTGGCCGAGGCCCTGGCCGAGCTCGGCGCCGAGGTCCGCCTCGGCGACCCGGTCGAGGAGCTGCGCGGCCGGCCGCTGGCGACCACGTGGACGTTCGTCCCCGGCTGGAAGCGCCGCGCGCCCCGCCTCGACATCGCCGCGCTGCACCCGTGGCCGTGGCTGCGGCGTCCGGGCAGCGGCTCGCTGCGGTCGTTCAGCGCCTGGGCCCACTGACGTCCTCACGGGTGGCGTGCTCCCTCACCAGTGGCGCGAACGACCCGCTGGGCGGGTGGAACACGCCACTCGTCGAGGCTGACACCCACGCCGAGGTTCCTCGCCGGCGCCGGCCGCGGGCAGGATGGCCGGGTGAGCGACTCCCCCGACTCCTCCGTCTCCACGGACTCCGTCCCGGCAGCGCCGCTGCTGTTCGTCTGCTCCTACCCGGGGGCCGACGGCCCCCCGAACGCCGGGCCGGGCAACCCCGCCGCCCTGTTCCCCGCGGGGATGCTGTCGGCCTGGGACGGTGACGAGCGGGTCGCGGTCCTCGAGCTCGCGCCGGCGCCGTCGTACGGGGCCTTCGCCGCCGACGGACGGTTGCTGTACCTGGTCCGCGAGGGGGTGCCCGGCGTGGTCACGACCGTCGACGTCGCGGCGTTCCTCGACGGCCGCGGCGATGCCGCCGTGCTCGACGGCCGCTCGTCGGGCGGGTCCGAGCCCTGCCACCTCCGGCTGTCGCCGTCCGGCCGGCGGCTCGCGGTCGGCAACTACTGCAGTGAGTCCACGCCCACCGACGGCGGCGTGCTGACGGTCTTCACCCTCGGCGCCGACGGGATCCCCGACGGCCCGGGCCGCCGCCTCGCCCTGACCGGGTCGGGCCCGGACCCCGTGCGCCAGCCCGGCGCCCACGCCCACCAGGCGGTCTGGCTCGACGAGGACCGGCTCCTGCTCGTCGACCTCGGCTCCGACGCGGTGATCAGCGTCGCCGTGGCCGCGGACGGCACCCCGACGGAGACCGGCCGGGTCACCGCCGTCGCCGGCTCGGGTCCCCGCCACCTGGCGCTGCTGCCCGGCGGCGGCTTCGTCCTCGCGGAGGAGCTGTCGGGCACCGTCAGCCTGTGGACGCCTGACGAGAGCGGTGCTCTCGTGCAGCGGGCGCGGGTCGGCGTGCTCGGGGCCACCGTCGACCTCGGTGCGGTCCCGGACGACGCCGAGCCCGACCGGGACGGCCCGGTCAACCCGTCGGCGATCGTCCTGTCGGCGGACGGTGCGACGGCCCACGTCGCGGTCCGCGGCCCGGACGTCGTGTCCACGGTGACGATCGCCCCCGGCACGGCGGAACCGCTGCGGCTGCTGGGGACCGCGCCGACGGTCGGGAACTGGCCGCGTGACCTCCTCCTGGACGGCGACCGGCTCTGGATCGCCAACCAGGGCTCGTCGTCGGTGGTCGCCCTCGCCGTCGACCCCGGCACCCACCGCCCCGGCCACCCCGTGCAGGAGTTCGAGGTCGCCTACCCCAACTGGCTGGGTCACCGTCCTGCGTCCTGAGGCGGCGCCCGGGAGGAGGAGCTGATGGCGATCGCGCTGGAGGCCTTCCGGCTCGCCGTCGCCGGCGGCCGCGTCTTCGTCACCGACCCCCGCTGGCCACTCGTGGCGGTGGCCGACCTCGACACCCTGGTCGCGACCGTGCTCGGCATGCTGTCCGACGACCCGGTGGACCGCCACCGGAACCGCCTCGGCGGGATCGTCGCGCTGCCCGGCGGCGTGGTGGTCGCCCCGGACGGCACCGGGTCGCTGGTCCGGGTGGCTGACGACGGGACGGTCACCGTGGTGCCCGCCCCGGCGGCGCCGAGCGTCCTCGCCCAGCACGGGGGGCGGACGTTCGGGGTGGCCCACGGCAGCGGGGTGCTCACGGTGCTCGCGGACGGCGCGTCCCGGGTCGAGGAGCACGTGGTCGGGGTCAGCCTGACGGGCGTGGCCGCCACCGACCGGTGGGTCTGGGTCACCGACGACGTGGACGGCTCGGTGTCGGTGCTCGACGCGGACACCCTGGCCGTCGCGCACCGGTTCGAGTTCCCGGAGGCGCACGCCGGCCCCGTGTGCGCCATCGGCGACCGCGCCTGGGTGCACCTGGGCCGGTCACCGGTCGGGGCCGGGCCGTTCGGGTCCCGCCGCTCGGTGCTGCTGGGCCTCGACGCGGGCGGGCACCGGCTCTGGGCCCGCCCGGTCGACCGGACCTGCGCGCCGGTGACCGACGGCGCGGCCGTCTGGACCGTCGGCCCGCTCCGCGACCCCGAGCTGGGGAGGGTGACCGGGACGGACCCGACCCCGCCGCCGCCACACCTCGACACGGATCCGCGTACCCGCATCGAGCTCCTCGACGCCGTCACCGGGGCCGAGCTGGGCGCCTTCGACGTGGTCGGGCAGGTGGCCGGCCTGGCGCTCGCCGAGCGCGGGCTGCTGGTCCACGGCTTCGTCCGGTCCCGCCAGCAGTCCCTGGCCACGCTGGTCGACGCGCGGACCGGGGCGCGCCTCGGCGAGCTGGACACGAGCGGCATCGACGTCCGGCCCTGGCTCGCCGTCGAGCCGGTCGAGCCCGAGCTGTCAGCGGCGGAGTTCGCGGCCCGGCTGGGCGCGGCCCTGACCCGGGACCTGACCACCCGCGGCACCGTCCTCGACCCCCGCACCGATCGGCCCGTCGGGACCGCCGACCCGCTGACCGACGGCTTCACCCACCTGCTGACGACCGTGGGCGGCGGGGACGGCGGCGGGGACGGCGGCGACGTCGTGGTCCGGTTCCGGTGGCGGGACGACCCGACCGTCTACGGCTGGCGCGCCGCCGTCGACGAGCTCCGGGCCGGCTGGGGCGGTCCGGGGGTCGGCGGCGCGGAGGGCGTTCTCGCGGTCGCCCTCATGGAGTTCCTCGTCACGGGTGGCATCGCGCGCTCCCGGCGGGTGGACCACGGCGGTTGGGTCGAGCTCGTCGAGGAGCTCCCCGGCTGACGCGGGCCGGCTGCCGAGGGTGCTGCCGGCGCTGGCGAGGACCACCGCGACGATGCCGGCCACCTGGAGGAGCGCGAGCCGCTGGCCGAGGACCACCAGCCCCACCAGGGCTCCGGCCGCCGGTTCGACACTCATCAGCACCCCGAAGGTGCGTTCGTCCAGCGTGCGCAGGGCCCGCAGCTCCAGGCCGTACGGGAGTGCGGAGGACAGCAGACCCACGGCGAGCCCGACGAGCAGGACGTGCGGGCGGAGGAGGCCCGACCCGGCCGAACCGATCCCGAGGGGCAGCGCGGCCACGGCGGCGACGACGCTGGCGAGCACGAGGCCGTCGACCCCGGCGAAGCTCGCCCCGACCCGGCGCGACAGCAGGATGTACGCGGCCCAGCACGCCGCCGCGCCGAGCCCGAACGCCACCCCGGCCGGGTCGAGGCCGTGGAGCCCGCCCCGCCCGACCGCGACCACCCCCGCGGCGGCCAGGACCACCCAGGCGACGTCGCGCCGGCGGCGGGACAGGACGACCGACAGCACGAGCGGCCCGATGAACTCGATCGTGACCGCCGCGCCCTGCGGCAGCCGGTCGAGGGAGGCGTAGAACGTCGTGTTCATCACGGCGAGCACGAGGCCGAAGGACACGGCCAGCCCGAGCGCGCGGCGGTCGGGTCGCCGGCCCGGCTCGGCCGCCGGCCCGCCACGGCGATGCCGCTGCCGACGACGCCAGCCCAGCACCAGGAGCAGGACGAGGGCGGACCCGACCAGACGGAGGGTGACGACGCCCACCGAGCCCACCCGGGGGAACAGCCCGACCGCGAAGCCGGCCCCGAGCTGGACGGACAGGATCGCGGTGGCGACCGACCCGATCGCCGCGGTCCGCGGGGTGGCCGGACCTGCGGCAGGACTCACGGGGCCCCACCGTAGGCAGCCCGGCGCCGCTCGGCGCGCGGCCGCCGTCTTCGGCCGTCCCGCGGAGCGGTGGCGTCACAGACGGCTTCTGTCGCAGTAGTTGACTGTGCAACGAACTTCGCCTACTGTCCGAGACGCCCCGACCACCCTCACCCCCACCGACGAGAGGCAGCCTCATGGCCCTGTTCAACCGGAAGTCCAACGGCGGCGGCACCGCGACCGCGACCGCCCCCTCGGCCGCCGACTTCGACGCGCCCGAGTCGGCCGCGATCGACGACGTCACCGGCGACTACACGATCGACCCGGCCCACAGCCGGATCGGCTTCCAGGCCCGCCACGCGATGGTCACCAGCGTGCGCGGCTCCTTCGGCGACTTCGAGGGCACCCTGCACCTCGACCCGGCGAACCCGTCGAGCTCGTGGGCCAAGCTGACGATCCGCGTCGCCAGCGTCACCACCGGCCAGGAGCAGCGCGACGCGCACCTGCACACCGGCGACTTCTTCGACATCGAGACCCACCCGGAGATGACCTACGTCTCCACCGGCATCGAGAAGCTGGACGACGAGACCCACACCGTCACCGGCGACCTGACCATCAAGGGCGTCACCAAGGCCGTCCCGGTCGAGTGGACGTTCAACGGCTCCGCCAAGGACCCCTACGGCAACATCCGCGTGGGCTTCGAGGGCAAGACGACGATCAACCGCTCCGACTGGGGCATGACGTTCAACGCCGCGCTCGAGACCGGCGGCATGCTCGTCAGCGAGAAGATCAAGCTCGAGTTCGACATCTCCGCCATCAAGTCGGCCTGACCCCCGGCTCGCACCAGCCCGACCGACCGATCCGGTCGCGTCCTCGACGCCGCCCCGCCCCGAACCCGGGGCGGGGCGGCGTCGTGCGTCAGTGCGGCGCCACCGACCACACCGCCAGCGCCGCCAGCACCTCCGGCCAGCCCTCGTCGTAGGACGTCCGGGCGGCCCGCGGGTCGGTGAGGCGCTCCCAGCCGCGGTGCACGACCTCGACCAGCGTGGTCTCCGGGTCGACCGCGGTCACGCGCCACTCCACCTCGGTGGCGTCCGCGGCGCCGACCGGCCGGCCCGGGTGCCAGGTCATCAGCAGCCC
>CAXSIB010000045.1:0-13268 GCA_964237095.1 uncultured Actinomycetales bacterium | reverse complement strand
TCTCTCTCTCTCACACACACACACACACACAGCTGGGGGTGAGCGCACTGCTGTTGACTTCCGCGTGTGGCGGCTCGTCGAAGAAGTCGACGGCCCCCTCCGATACGGCCAGTGCCAACTCCTCTGGCAGCTCGACGGCTGCGACCGACACGGCGAACACTTCCAGCAGTGCTTCGGGTAGCTCTGACGCCGGAGCAACCACGGGTAAGAAGGTCGGTGTCACCCTGATTCTCAAGACGTTGACGAACCCGTACTTCGTCTCTATGCAGAAGGATGCCCAGAACGCTGCGAGCAAGGACAACGTCCAACTGACCGTTGCCGCCGGCAAGCAGGACGGCGACACCCAGACTCAGATCACCGCGATCCAGAACGCGATCTCCCGCGGGGACAAGGGCATCCTCATCACCACCAACGGTGACGCGGTCAACTCGGCGCTGAAGCAGGCGAAGGCGGCCGGCATCTTCGTCATCGCCCTGGACACGGCGCCGAACCCGGCCAGCATCGCCGACCTCACCTACGCCACGAACAACGAGACCGCCGGCAAGGTCGACGGCCAGTACGCGGCGGCCAAGCTCGCCGGCAAGCCGGCGGTCATCGCGATGCTCGACCTGTTCGACAACCAGGTCGTCTCGGTCGACATCGACCGCGACCACGGCTTCCTCAAGGGGATGGGCATCGACCCCGGCTCGACGACGCAGAACGGCAAGGAGGCCAAGACCGGCTCCTACACCGGGGGCAAGGGCGGCACCTACACGATCGCCTGCCACAACGCGACGCAGGGGGCCGAGGCCACCGGGCGGACCGCGATGGAGAACTGCCTGTCGGCCAACCCGGACATCAACGTCGTGTACGCGATCAACGAGCCCGCGGCCCGCGGCGCCTACGACGCGCTGAAGGCCCAGGGCAAGACCGGCTCCGTCGCCGTCTACGCGATCGACGGCAGCTGCCTCGGGGTGTCGGACGTCAAGAGCGGGGAGTTCACCGCGGACGCCCTCCAGTTCCCCGGCAAGATGGCGCTGCTCGGGGTCGACGCCATCGCGACCCTCGCCCGGACCGGCAAGAAGCCGACCACGACCAACGGCCTCGACTTCTTCGACACCGGGACCGCCCTCGTCGCGGGCTCGCCCCTCACCGGGGTCACGAGCCTCGACGCGACCGCGGCGGCCTCCCAGTGCTGGGGCAGCGCCAGCGGCAGCTGACGCCACCCCGGCCCCCAGCGGGCGCGCCGGCGGGAGGGTCATCCCCCGCCGGCGCGCCTACCATCACTGATCGCTCCCGCACCGCCCGAGGGCCCGCACCGCCCGAGGGCCCGCACCACCTGGAGTCCGCACCACCTGAGGTCCGCACTGCCCGTACTCACCGCACTCCCGCCGTCAGCGGTGACGGCCGAGGGGCCCGCCCGCGGGTCTCGCAGACGGTCACCGACGCCATGTCCGCACCCGCCCCGGGAAGGGGACCATCCATGACCCAGACCGCCGAGCCGATCGCCGATCCGGCCGCCAGCCTGTTCGAACGGCGGCAGACCACCGTCGGCGAACGGATCCACCACACCCTGCACCGCCGACCGGCGCTGAGCCCCCTGATCGTCCTGGTGGTGGCCTTCGTCTTCTTCGGCCTGGTCAACCACAACTTCTTCCAGCCGGGCACGATCTCGCTGCTCCTGCAGCAGACGTCGGTCGTCGGGTCGCTGGCCGTCGGGCAGACGCTCATCATCCTGACGGCGGGCATCGACCTGTCCATCGGCGCGGTGATGGTCCTCTCGTCGCTGGTGATGGCGAAGCTGACGTTCGACCACGGGGTGCCCGGGGTCGTCGCGCTGCTGATCGGCCTCGTCGTGGCCCTGGCCGCGCAGGCGGTCAACGGCCTGCTGGTGACGAGGATCGGCCTGCCCCCGTTCATCGTGACCCTGGGCACGCTGAGCATCTTCACGGCGATCTCGCTCATCTACGCGCACGGCCAGACGATCCAGCTGGAGGGTGGGCTGCTGATCTGGACGAACAACCTGCACAAGCTCGGCAAGTTCAACATCAACAACGGCGTCATCCTGATGGTCCTGCTGTACCTGGCCATCGGCTTCGCCCTGCGTTTCACCGCCTGGGGGCGCCACCTGTACGCGGTCGGCGACGACGCCGAGGGCTCGCGCCTGGCCGGGGTCAAGGTGAGCCGCTCGCTGCTCGGCGCGTACATCGTCGCCGGCATCGCGGTCATGGTCGCCGCCTGGATCTTCATGGGCCGCGTCGGCGGCGCGGACCCCAACGGCGCGATCAACCTGAACCTGAACTCCATCACCGCCGTCGTCATCGGCGGCACGAGCCTGTTCGGCGGCCGCGGCGCGCTGACCGGCACCCTGATCGGCGCCCTGATCGTCCAGGTGTTCCAGACGGGGCTGAACCTCTCCGGGGTCGACCCGAACTACCAGGTCCTCGCCGTGGGCATCCTCGTCATCGTCGCCGTGTCCGTCGACCAGTGGATCAGGAAGGTGAAGGCATGAGCACCGAGCTGCGCGGCGACACCGCCGTCGGGACCCCGGTCCTGGAGGCCAAGGGCCTCGTCAAGACCTTCGGCCGGGTCGTCGGCCTCGGCGGGGTGGACCTTCAGCTCTACGCCGGTGAGGTCCTCGCGATCATCGGCGACAACGGGGCCGGCAAGTCCACGCTCATCAAGTGCCTGTCCGGCGCGCTCGTGCCGGACGAGGGCCAGCTGTTCGTCGACGGCAACCCGGTGAACTTCAAGCGCCCGCAGGACGCCCAGGACCTGGGCATCGAGACCGTGTACCAGACCCTCGGTCTCGCACCGGCCCTGGACATCACCAGCAACCTCTTCCTCGCCCGGGAGGAGCGGCGGCCGGGGCCGCTCGGGTCGGTGTTCCGGATGCTCGACACCACCGCGATGCGGAAGCGGGCGAAGTCCGAGATCGACAAGCTCGGCATCTCGACCCTGCAGAACATCAACCAGTCCGTGGAGACCCTGTCCGGCGGGCAGCGCCAGGCGGTGGCGGTCGCCCGGGCCGCGGCCTTCGGCGGCAAGGTCGTCATCCTCGACGAGCCGACCGCGGCGCTCGGCGTGCGCGAGACCGGTCAGGTGCTCCGGCTCGTGAAGGACCTGCGCGACCGCGGTCTGGGCGTGATCCTGATCAGCCACAACATGCCGAACGTCTTCGAGGTGGCCGACCGGATCCACATCCAGCGCCTCAGCCGCAGCCTCGGCGTGATCGACCCGAAGGCGCACTCGATGGAGGACGCGGTCGCGATCATGACGGGCGCGAAGGCCCTCCAGCCCTCCTGAGCCCGGGTCACCGGGCCGATCACCGGGCGGCGCGGACCTCGTGGTCCGCGCCGCGCGGCGACCGTCCGACTGTCGACCGTCCGACCACCCGGCGCGCGGCCCCGCGGCTACGCGGGCACCGACTCCACCCAGGCCGCGACGGCCCGGGCCAGCGCCGGCAGCGGGACGCTCCCGGAGTCCAGGACCGCGGCGTGGAAACCGCGGATGTCGAAGCGGTCACCCAGCTCCCGCTCGGCCGCCGACCGCAGCCGGAGGATCTCCCGCTGGCCCGTCTTGTACGCCAGCGCCTGCCCGGGCACGCCGATGTAGCGGTCGATCTCGGCCGTGAGGGCGTCGCGGGGCAGCGGCACCGCGTCGGCGAAGAACGTGATGGCCTGCTCGCGGGACCAGCCGAGGGCGTGGATCCCCGTGTCCACGACGAGCCGGCCGGCGCGGAAGGTGTCCGTCGCCAGCATCCCCAGCACGGCCTCGTCGTCCGGGTAGAGGCCCATCTCCTGCGCGAGGACCTCCGCGTAGAGGCCCCAGCCCTCGCAGTGTGCGGTGACGACCGTCTGCCGTTGCAGGGCGGGGATGTGCGTGAGGCTCAGCATCCGCACCAGCTGCAGGTGGTGGCCGGGCACGCTCTCGTGGTAGGTCACCGACTCGACCTCCGGTCCGGTGCCGAGGCCCGGCCGGTCGGCGTTGAACCAGTAGGTCCCCACCCGGGTGCCGTCCTCCGACGGCGGCGTGTAGTGCGGCGGCATGCCCGCCAGGGCGAGGAGCTCCGCCATCGGCTCCACCGCGCACGGCGGGGCGGCGGGCGGGGCGAACCACGCCGGCGCGGCCGCCTCCGCGAGGCGCACCGCGGCGCGCGCCTTCACCATCGCGGCCGCGGGATCGGGCGTCGCCCCGGCGCGGCGGAGGGCGTCGAGGACCCCGGCGACCGTGTCGACGCCGTACAGCGGACCGCCGATCACCAGCATCCGCCGGTGGTTCTCCTCGACGTCCGCCAGTCCCTGCTGGTGGATCTCCTCGGGCGACAGCGGCAGGGTCGTGTGCAGCCGGACCAGCGCGCGGTACGCCGCCGGGCCGCCGTCGAGGTTCAGCAGCCCGCACGCGTCGTCCGGCCGGGCGACGGGGAGCAGCTCGTCGCGCAGCAGGTCGCGGTAGCGGCCGAGGGCCGGCCAGAGGCGGGCGTCCACCTCGGCCGCCACCGCCGCGGACAGCTCCGCCACCCACGCGGGCGGCGGGCCGTCGATGTCGTCGGTGCCGCCGCCTCCGCCGGTGCCGGCGGGCGCCACCGCCGCGAACGGGTCGAGGAAGGGCCCGGGTGCGCCCGCGGCGAGCAGGCGGTCGAGCTGGGCCACCGCGGTCACGACGAGGGTGTGCACCGGGGTCCGGCCGGCGGCCGCTCCGGTCCGGAGCCGGTCGGCGACGGTGTCGAGGTAGCCGGTCAGGCCGCCGACCCGGCTCAGCCAGTCCCGCGCGCTCGCCTCGTCGCTGAGCTTCGTCCGCGAGGCCAGCCCGAGCGCGACCGCCGGGCCCTCGCCCATCGCCGCGGAGACGGTGAACTCGACCGCGCCCGCGTCGATCTCGGCGAGCGCGGCCTCGACGGTCGCGAGCACGCACGCCGCGGTGATCGCGTCGGCCGCGTCGGTCGCCGCGGGGACGACCCTGCGGGTGCGGTCGAGGAGGTCGGCGTACACCGCGCGGCGGCGGGCGTCCGCGGCGGCACTCACGTCGGGCACCCCGGCGTCGAAGCCGCGCAGCCCCATGGCGCTCGCGGCGATCGGGTCCTCCGCCAGCCGGAAGGCGTGCAGCTCGTCGGCCAGGGCGCGGACGTCGTCGGTGGTGGTCGGGGTCGGGGCGGTGGGCATGCTCCATCCTGGCCCGGCGCCCGGCCCTCGGACCACCCCGCGGCGGTGCAGACCCCGTCGCGGTCGGATCCGGCCGCATAGCCTCGACGCAGGTCACGAGCGGACAGCGCCAAGCCTCCCGGCTTGCTGTCCCGGCAACCGCGCCCCGCGCACGGTGCCCCCGGGGGAAGACCGGACCGCCGCGCCCGCGGCGGTAAGAGCGGCGCCCGGCGGTCCCGGGGCCGGGAGCGGAGGGCCCCATGGCGAGACGGACGGCACCCGGCGGCGCCGTGCCCGGCGCGGGCGACGTGCTGGGGGACGAGGCGGTCGGTCCCGACCGGCCCTGCCCGTGGTTCACGGCGGGTCACACCGTGCACTGGATCCAGGCCCTGCACAGCGGGCGGCCCGAGAACGCCGACGCCGAGTGGACGGGGGCCGTCGTGACCGTCGCGGACGGGGTCGTCCGGGTGGTGACCGACGACGGCCGGGCGCTGGCCTACCGCACCCACGACGTCTCCCGCGTCCAGCGGGCCCGCCGGGCGGTGGGGGACCGGGCCACCGGGAACACCCGCTTCGGGCTGCTCCGACTGGCCGGCCACGAGTTCAGCGTCGCCCGGGACACCGGCGTTCCGCTGGACCCGTGCCCGGTGGGGGACCCGCTCGGGGATCCGGAGCCGACCCGAGGCCCGCGCTGAGGCCGGCGGCGGGAATGGACCGGTGCCCGCACCGTTGACCCGGGGTGCCCGCACGGGTGCCGACGCCGGCCCGCGTCCGCCCGCGGGCGCTCCCGGCCGGTCGCACCGACCCGAGGGAGCACGTGTGAGCGCCGGTACGTCGGACACCGTCGGGTCGGCGGAAGCGGGGATCACCGACCCGGCGACGTCGGGACGGACCGCCGCCGTCGAGCCCCGGCTCACCTCCATCGAGTCCCCCGCCGGGGACCTGCCCGCGGCTGTCGAGCCGCCGGTCGCCGCCGGACCGCCGTCACCGAAGCCCGGCGTGGGCTTCCGCTCCGAGCGCGGCCCGGTGCTCGCGGCGCTCATGCTCTGCACCGGGCTCGTCGCGATCGACTCGACGATCATCGCCACCGCGGTGCCGTCGGTGGTGCGCGACCTCGGCGGCTTCTCCCAGTTCCCGTGGCTGTTCTCGATCTACCTGCTGACCCAGGCCGTCACCGTGCCGCTCTACGGGAAGCTCGCGGACATGTACGGGCGCCGGCCGGTCATGTTCTTCGGCATCGCGGTGTTCCTGCTGGGATCGGTGCTCTGCGGCGCCGCCTGGAGCATGCCCGCGCTCATCGTGTCCCGGGCCCTGCAGGGGATCGGGGCCGGCGCGGTCCAGCCCATCTCGATCACGATGGTCGGCGACCTGTACACCGTCGAGGAGCGTTCCAAGGTCCAGGGCTACCTCGCCAGCGTCTGGGGCGCGGCCTCGGTGCTCGGCCCCACCCTCGGCGGGGTGTTCTCCGAGTACCTGTCCTGGCGGTGGATCTTCTTCGTCAACCTCCCGCTCGGCGCGCTCGCGGTGGTGATGCTCGCGCGGCACTTCACCGAGACCGTCCACCGCACCCGGCACCGCCTCGACCTGACGGGCGCGGCGCTCCTCGCCGGGGGCTGCTCCCTCGCCATCCTCGGGCTGCTCGAGGGCGGGGTGGCCTGGGCCTGGGGTTCCTCGACGTCCGTCGCCGTGTTCGCGGTCGCGCTGGCGGCCCTGCTCGGCTTCGTCGCCGTCGAGCGGCGCGCCGCCGAGCCGGTGCTGCCGCTGTGGGTGTTCCGGTTCCGGGTGCTCAACGGCGGCAACCTGGCGGCGCTGGGCATCGGCGTCCTCATCATCGGGCTGACCTCCTACGTCCCCACCTACGTGCAGGGTGTGCTCGGCCACGGCCCGCTGGTCGCCGGGTTCGCGCTCGCGGCGATGACCGTCGGCTGGCCGATCGCCGCCACCTTCTCCGGGCGGATCTACCTGCGGATCGGCTTCCGGGACACCGCGCTCATCGGCAGCGCGATCGTCGTGGTGGGGTCGGTCCTGGTGTCCCTGGTCGGTGCGGCCACCCCGGTCTGGGCCGTCGGCGGGGCGTGCTTCGTCGTCGGCCTCGGTCTCGGCCTCGCCGCCAGCCCGACGATCGTCGCCGTGCAGTCCGTCGTCGGGTGGGGCGACCGCGGGGTCGTCACCGGCACCAACCTGTTCGCGCGGGCCATCGGCAGCGCGGTCGGGGCGGCCGTCCTCGGGGCCGTCGCGAACGCGGCCCTGGCCGACCGGTTCGCCCACCCGACGGCCGCGGTCGCGGGGCGGCTGCCCGCGAGCGGTGACGCGGCCAGCGTCGTCCTGGGCGGCCCGGTGGTGCACTCCCCGGTGGTGGACTTCGTGCGCGCGGCCCTCTTCGGGGCGTCGCACGACGTGTTCCGCTGGCTCGTGGTGGTGGCCGTCCTCGGCGGTCTCGCGGTCCTGCTCATGCCCCGGCGCACCAGCCTCCTCGACACCGGCCGGCCCGACCCGACGGCCTGACCGCACCGCGTCGGCGTGGCCCCCGGGGAGCGGGGACAGTGGCGGCCATGCCGCTGAACTCGCGCTCCGACGTCGCCGACGCCCTCGACGACGACCTGTACGCCGCATCCGACCTCGCCCGGTCGATCCCCCGGTACCGCTTCCCGCCGCACGAGATCGAGGCCGGGCACGCCCTCGCCCTGGTGCAGGACGAGCTGATCCTCGACGGCAACGCGCGGCTCAACCTCGCGACCTTCTGCACCACCTGGGTCGAGCCCGAGGTGCACGAGCTGCTCGCGCAGTGCTTCGACAAGAACATGGTCGACAAGGACGAGTACCCGCAGACCGCCGAGCTGGAGAACCGGTGCGTGCGGATGCTCGCCGACCTGTGGCACGCCCCCGACGCCGCCGACAGCATCGGCACCTCGACGACCGGCTCGAGCGAGGCGGCCATGCTCGGCGGGCTGGCGGCGAAGTGGCGCTGGCGCCAGGCGCGGCGGGCGGCGGGCGCGCCGGCCGGCAACCCCAACCTGGTCTGCGGGTCGGTGCAGATCTGCTGGGAGAAGTTCGGCCGCTACTTCGACGTCGAGCTGCGCCAGGCGCCGATGGGCGCGGGGGTCTACACGATGACGCCGGCCCAGGTGGTCGAGCGCTGCGACGCGGACACGATCGCGGTCGTCGTCACCTTCGGCCAGACCTACACCGGGCTCTACGAGTCGGTGCAGGAGATCAGCGACGCCCTCGACGAACTCCAGGCGAGGACGGGGCTGGACATCCCGATCCACGTCGACGCGGCGAGCGGCGGCTTCCTGGCCCCGTTCGTCCGGCCCGACCTGGTGTGGGACTTCCGGCTGCCGCGGGTCCGCTCCATCAACGCGTCGGGGCACAAGACGGGCCTCGCGCCGATCGGGGTCGGCTGGGCCCTGTGGCGCGACACCGCGGACCTCCCGCAGGAGCTGGTGTTCGACGTCAGCTACCTGGGCGGGGACTCCCCGACGTTCAACCTGAACTACTCCCGTCCGGCCGCACAGGTGATCGCGCAGTACTACGAGTTCATCCGCCTCGGTCACGAGGGCTACGCCCGCGTGCAGGGCCGGCTCTACGACGCCGCCGGCGTGATCGCGGCGGCCGTCGCCGGCATGGGCCCGTTCGAGGTCATCCACGACGGCAGCCCGGACGCCGGCATCGCCGCGGTCAGCTGGCGGCTGCGGGCCGGCGCGCAGGTCGACGGCGGCCCGGTGCGCTGGACCCTCTACGACCTGGCCGACCGGATGCGCACCCGCGGCTGGCTGGCGCCGGCGTACAGCCTGCCGGCCGACGAGCAGGCGCTGAGCATCCAGCGGGTCCTGCTCCGCCACGGCACCAGCGGTGACCTGGCGCGGTCGTTCGTCACCGACCTGACCCGGGCGGTCGGGACCCTCACCGACCACCCGCCGGTCACCGCGCTGACCGAGGCCGAGGCGGGCTCGTCGTCGCACACGGGCAAGGCCGGCGGCCACTGAGCCGCCCGGAGCCGGAGCGTCAGCGGCGGCGGAGGGTCGCGTGGAAGCGGTAGGCGTTCGCCCGGTAGACCGAGCTGCCGATGAAGAGGGCCGCGCCGGACCCGTCGTGCGCGAGCTCGTCGGTCCGGAGCACCGGTGAGCCGACCGGGACCGCGAGGTGGCGGGCCTGGCGCGCGTCCGCGGCCGTCGCCTCCACGACGAAGTCGGTGCGGGTCGGCAGGGCGCCGAGGCGCTCGAGGGCGTCGAACAGCGACACGTCGGTGAGGTCGACCGCCTCCAGGCCCGGCGCGCGGCCGAGGGCGATCACCGACCGGTCCAGACACACCGGCACCCCGTCGACCCGCCGCAGGCGCTCGAGGTCCAGCACCGCCGCCGACGCCGCCAGCGCGAGGCGTTCGGTCTCGTCGTAGGTGGGCTCGCGGACCCGGTGGTCCAGGACCTCGGTGCGGACCCGGCCGCCGCGCCGGGCCGCCATCTGGGTGAAGCTCAGCAGGACACTCGGCGGCTCACCGAGGCGGACGTCGCTGACGAACCAGCCCGACTGGGGCGCGGACGCGACGAGGCCGTCGTCGCGCAGCCGGGACAGGGCCTGGCGCACGCTGCCGCGGCTGACGTGCAGGCGCTCGGCCAGCTCGCGTTCGGGCGGCAGCCGGGCCCCGGCCGGGTGGCGGCCCGCCTCGATCTCCTGCGCGAGCCGGTCCCGGATGAGCTCCGCGAGGGCGCTGGTCGGCGCGGTGCCCATGCGCCCGCAAGCTACGCCCAGATCACGAAGGTGGCTCGATCTGGTCCTGCCACTGGACCACAGCGAGTCGCTGTGTCTACTCTCACGCCTCAGCCGGCCTTGCTTCGACCAGCCACATCTCGAAGACCTCTGTCCCGTCCCGACCAGCCACCCGCCGAGGGAGCGTCCAGGACCGTGCGCGTCGACATCCTGCCCACCGCGGGCGCCGTCGGTGAGGCCGTGGCCGACGACGTGCTGCGCGCGATCGGAGCCGCCCGGGCGGCGGGCCGGCGGGCGCTGATCGGCTGGCCGGTCGGCCGCACGCCCCGCCCGGTCGTCGCGGCGCTGGTCGACCGGGCCCGCGCCGGCCGGCTCGACCTGCACGACGTGGTCTTCGTGCTGATGGACGACTACATCGAGCCGGTCGCCCCGCCCGGGACCGGCGCGCCCGGGACGGCGGCGCCGACGGTCTGGCGCCGGATCCCCACGAGCGCCGGCCACAGCTGCCGCGGCAGCGCGGAGCGGGAGATCGTCGCGCCGCTCGCCGCGGCCCTGGCGCCGGAGTGCCGCCTCGACCCGGATGCCCTGTGGTCGCCGGACCCCGAGGCCCCGGAGGAGCTCGAGACGCGGGTCGCCGACGCCGGCGGGATCGACCTCTTCCTGGTGGCACTGGGGACCAGTGACGGCCACGTCGCGCTGAACGCGCCGGGCAGCGGCCGCTACTCCCGCACCCGGGTCGTCCGCCTGCCCGTCAGCACCCGCCGGGACAACCTCGGGACGTTCGCCTCCCTGCGCGACCTCGACGACGTCCCCGGCCACGGCGTCACCGTCGGGCTGGCCACGATCAGCGCCGCCCACCGGCTCTGCGTCCTCGCCCACGGGGCCGACAAGCGCCCGGTGGCGAGCCGGCTCGTGGCGGCGACCGGGTTCGACGCCCAGTGGCCGATGACGGTCGTCGTCGACCACCCGCAGGCCCGGCTCGTGCTGGACGTCGCGGCGGCCCCGGCCACCCCACCCGACCCGGCCACCCCACCCGACCCGGACCCGGCACGCGGCACGGCCCCGTCCACGGCGGGCCCGGTCCGGGAGACGATCACCCACAGCACCGCGGAGGTGGACGCATGAAGCGTCTCGGAGCCCTGCTCGTCGTCCTGAGCCTGGCGTTGACGGCGGCCTGCACCAGCGGGCTGACCTCGACCAGCCCCCTGGGCGGGGTGACCGACAAGACACCGGTCACCCTGCACGTCTGGTCCTTCTTCACCGGCCGGGAGAAGGGCTTCCTCGACGCGGACTTCGCGTCCTTCCACAAGCTCTACCCGTGGATCACGGTCGACTCGGTCGGCAACCAGTCCGACGACACGATGGTGCAGGCCGCCCGCGGCGGCAACCCGCCGGACCTCGCGCTGAGCGCCAGCTCGGACGCCACCCCGAGCTACTGCGCGAGCGGCGTCTGGCAGGACCTGGCGCCGTTCATCACGCGGGACGACGTCAAGCTCAGCGCGCTGCTGCCGGCGACCCTGACCTACACCGCCGGCGGGGGCAAGCGGTGCGCGCTGCCGCTGCTCACCGACGCCTACGGCCTGTACTACAACACCGCGATGCTGAAGGCAGCCGGGTTCAGCAGCGCGCCGAGGACGTGGGACGAGCTGGCGACCATGGCGAAGAAGCTGACGGTCCGCAAGCCCGACGGCACGATCGTCCGTGCCGGCTTCGTCCCGTCGTTCACCTACTACGAGAACAACGCCGGGACCTGGACGCCCCAGTGGGGCCTGAAGTGGTACACCGGGCAGGGGACCTCGGCCATCACCACCGACCCGGCGTGGCAGCAGATGCTGCGCTGGCAGCAGGCGCTCGTGAAGTGGTACGGCTACGGGAACCTGACCCGCTTCATCGCCGGCCTCGGCAACGAGTTCTCCGCCGGCAACGCCTTCGAGCAGGGCAAGGTCGCCATGAACGTGGACGGGGAGTGGCGGGTGGCCTTCATCACCGCGGACAAGGCGAAGATCGCCTACCAGGTGGCGCCCATGCCGCAGGTCGACCCGGCGAAGTACGGCAGCGGCCTGCTCGGCGGGACCACGATGGGCATCCCGAACGGGGCGCACCACCCGCAGGCGTCGTGGCTGCTGGAGAAGTACCTGGCGTTCGACACGACGAGCATGGACGCCCTGGCCAACGGCCTGCTCAACATCCCGTCGACCAAGGCTGCGCTGGCCAGCCCGTCGGTGCACACGAACGCCCACTTCGACCAGCTGCTCACGATCGGCGCCAACCCGTACTCCGCGGCGCTGCCGGCGAACTCGAGCGGCACCGCCTCGGAGGACTCGGTGACGGAGTTCCTGCAGGAGTGGGAGGCCGGCTCGGTCGGCAACCTCTCGGCCGGGCTCGCGACCACCGCCAAGGAGATCGACTCACAACTCGCACAGTCGGCCCAGGGGAGTGCACCGTGAGCACCGCCGTCGGAGCACGATCCCGCCGCCCGGCCCGGACGGCGAAGCGGGCCCTCGCACCCGCCGCCCGCCGGCGCAACCGGCGGCAGGGGCTGATGATCCTCGCTCTGCTGTCGCCCGGGCTGATCGGACTGGGGGTCTTCACCCTCTACCCGCTGCTCACCAACGTCTTCTACTCCTTCACCCGGTTCGACCTGATCAACCCGGCCCACTACGCGGGGCTGTCCAACTACCGGTTCATGTTCGGCAGCGACCCGACGGTGGGCCGAGCGGTGCTCAACACCCTCTACTACATGGTCATCGCCGTGCCCATCCAGCTGCTGTTCGGGCTGGGCGTGGCGCTGATCATGGCGAAGGTCAGGCGCGGGGCCAGCATCTACCGGACGCTGTTCTACCTGCCGACGCTGCTCCCGCCGGTGGCGGCGACCCTGGCCTTCGTGTTCGTGCTGAACCCGGGCACCGGGCCGGTCGACTCGATCCTCGGCCGGCTGCACCTGCCGCAGCCGCTGTGGTTCTCCGACCCGCACTGGTCCAAGCCGTCGCTGATCCTGCTGTCCCTGTGGGGCGTCGGGAACACCATCATCATCATGCTCGCCAGCCGTCTCGACGTGCCGAAGGAGCGCTACGAGGCCGCCTCCCTCGACGGCGCCGGGTCGTGGAGCTCCTTCCGCGCGGTCACGCTGCCCGCCATGGCGCCGGTCCTGCTGTTCTCCGGGGTGACCGGGGCCATCATCGCCATGCAGCTGTTCACCGAGCCGTACGTGGCGGTGTCGATCGCCCGCGGGACCACGAGCTTCGGCTTCCCGCAGAACTCGACGATGTTCTACTCGACCTGGCTCTACGAGCAGGGCTTCCGGTACTTCAACATGGGCTACGCCGCGGCGCTGTCCGTCGTCCTGTTCGCGGCGTCGCTCGTGGTCATCGCGATCATCGTCCGGGTCTCCCGGAGCATCATCCACGCCGAGGCGGAGGGCAACTGAGATGGCGCAGGCCG
>CAXSIB010000044.1:0-13269 GCA_964237095.1 uncultured Actinomycetales bacterium | reverse complement strand
GTGTCGGGGCTGGACGCCGGCCACCGGCGCGCGCTGCGGGCCCACGCCGCCCTCGGCGCCGCCGGCACCCTCGCCGAGCGGGACCCGCTGACCGGCCTCCACAACCGCCGCCACCTCGAGCGGTTCCTCGGCGGCGGGGCCGCCGGCCCCGCCGACCTCGCGCTGCTCATCGTGGACATCGACGGGCTCCGCAGCGTCAACGACCGGTTCGGCCACCGCGCCGGGGACGCCGTCGTCACCGCGGTCGCCCGCCGGCTGGACGCCGCGCGGCGGCCGGGGGACGTCGTCGTCCGCTGGGGCGGGGACGAGTTCCTGGTGGTCGCCCCGGGGCTGGGGACCGGCGACGCCCTCGACCTCGCGGAGTGCCTCGCCGGCGCGGTCCGCCTCGCCCACGCCGAGGAGCCGTGGGACGAGCTGCCGCTCTCGGTGTCGGTCGGCGTCTGCCTCACCACCCGCACGGTCCTGCCGCTGGCGGCGCTCGACCGGGCGCTGGCCACGGTGAAGCGGACGCGCCGCGGCCACGCGGCCGTCGCCCCGCTCGCCGTCGCCGCTGCCTGACGGGGTCCCGGCCGCTGCGTCCTGTCGGTGGGCTGCGCGACGATCGCCCGATGATCGGCACCCTGCGCAACACCGTCCTGGACTGCCCGGATCCCGCGGCGCTCGCCACCTTCTACGCGTTGCTGCTCGGCTGGGAGGTCGTCGAGCGCGAGGACGACTGGTGGGCGGTCGAGCCGGCGACGGGCAAGCCCGGCATCGCCTTCCAGCTCGACCCCGACCACCGGCCCCCGACCTGGCCCGAGCCCGGGCGCGCGCAGCAGGTCCACCTCGACGTCCGGATCGCCGACGACGCGGGGATCGAGGCCGCCGAGGCCGGGGTGCTCGCGCTGGGCGCGCGCCGGCTGCCCGGCGGCGGCGACACCTTCCGGGTGTACGCCGACCCCGCCGGCCACCCGTTCTGCCTCGTCTGGCCCTGAGCCGCGCCGTCCTCCGTCCGGGCCGGTGGCCGCTCGCGACCCGCTCCGGCGGCGGACGATTGCGGCGGCCGCGGAGGCGGGTCGATACTCCCGCCATGGCGACCACCCCCGGGTCCGGCGATCCCGCGCACGCCGAGCCCGCCGCCGTCGGCCCCACCGGGCTGGACGACGAGGGGCTCGACCGCCGGGAGGTCGGTCCGGCGGACGTCGGGGCCCGCCACCGCGACCTCGTTGCGGAGCTCGTCCGGATGCGCCGCGAGGAGGCTGCCGAGGAGGACGAGGAGGACCTCGCCTGGTTCTCCGGTGTCCGCGAGGAGGTCCTCGGGGCGATGGCCTCGAACGCCGACCCCGAGCCCGCGGTGCCGACGGCCGGCTGAGCCGCCGGGCGCTCAGGCGTCGAGGACGGCCCGGGCCTCGGTGGCCAGCTGCCGGTCCTCGCGCGCCGGGACGACGAGCGCCCTGACCACCGCGCCGGGCCGGCCGATCTCCTGCGCGTCCGGATCCGGTCCGGATCCGTCGCCGGTGTCGGGCCCCTGTCCGCCGACGGCGCCGCCCTCGTCGTCGGCCAGCGCCACGCCCAGCCAGCCGAGCCGGTCGGCGACCGCGCGGCGGACCGGCGCGGAGTGCTCGCCGACCCCACCGGTGAAGACCAGGACGTCGAGGCCGCCCAGCGCGGCGGCCATCGCGCCGACCTCGGACACCAGCCGGTGCACGAACACCTCGAAGGCCAGCCCGGCCGCGGGGTCACCGGCGTCGCGGCGGGACAGCACCTCGCGCATGTCCGCGGTCCCCGCGAGGCCGAGCAGCCCGCTCTCCTGCTCCAGCACGGTGGTGAGGTCCTCGTCGGTGTGCGCCGCCAGCCACAGCACGGCGCCCGGGTCGAGCGACCCGCTCCGGCTCGCCATCACCAGCCCGTCCAGCGGGGTGAAGCCCATCGTGGTGTCGACGCTCGCGCCGTCGAGGACCGCACACAGCGAACTGCCCCCGCCGAGGTGCGCCACCAGCACCCGCCGCGCGCCCGGCACCAGCCGGCGGGCGACGCCCGACGCCCAGGCGTGGGACAGCCCGTGGAAGCCGTACACCCGGACCTTCGCCCGCAGCCGCGCGGGCAGCGCGTAGGTCGTCGCGGCCGCGGGCATCGTCGCGTGGAAGGCGGTGTCGAAACAGGCGACCTGCGGCACTCCCGGCCACGCCGCCCGGGTCCGGGCGAGCGCCGCCAGCGCCGGCGGCTGGTGCAGCGGCGCCAGCTCGGTCAGGTCGGTCAGCGCCCGGACGACGCCGTCGTCGACGACCTCGGCCCGCGTGCGGTCCCCGCCGTGCACCACCCGGTGCGCGACCGCGTCGGGCGGGCCGCCCTCGAGGCCGCCCGCGAGCACGTCCTCGAGATCGTCGAACCGGGCCACGACGGTGTCGCCGTCGAGGAGCGCCACCTTCATCGAGGTGCTGCCGGCGTTGACCGTCAGCACCCGCCGGACCCCGCTCGCGGCGGAGCCGTCCACGGCGTCGGAGGTCACCCCTGCGGCCAGGTCCAGCCGGACACCTCGGGGATGTCCTCGCCGTGCTCGCGGGTGTGGGCGCGGGCCTGCAGGCGGGCGTCGGTCATCTTCTGGCGCAGGAGGCCGGCCCGGTCGCCGAGGGTGGGGACCCGGTCGATGACGTCGAGGACCAGCTTGTAGCGGTCGAGGTCGTTCAGCATGACCATGTCGAACGGCGTCGTCGTGGTGCCGTTCTCCTTGTAGCCGCGAACGTGGAAGTTGCCGTGGTTGCGGCGGCGGTAGGTGAGGCGGTGCACCAGCCACGGGTAGCCGTGGAAGGCGAACACCACCGGCCGGTCCGTGGTGAACAGCGCGTCGAACTCCGCGTCGGACATCCCGTGCGGGTGCTCGACCTCCGGCTGCAGGCGCATGAGGTCGACGACGTTGACGACGCGCACCGCGAGGTCCGGCAGCTCGCGGCGGAGGATGTCCGCGGCGGCGAGGACCTCCAGGGTCGGGATCTCCCCGGCACACCCGAGGACGACGTCCGGCGTCTTCTGCGTCGTCTCGGTGCCGGCCCACTCCCAGATCCCGGCGCCGCGGGTGCAGTGCAGGATCGCCTCGTCCATCGAGAGGTAGTCCAGCTGGGGCTGCTTGCCCGCGACGACCACGTTGACGTAGTGCCGGCTGCGCAGGCAGTGGTCGTAGGTGGACAGCAGGGTGTTCGTGTCCGGCGGCAGGTACACCCGCACGATGTCCGGCTTCTTGTTCATCACCACGTCGAGGAAGCCGGGGTCCTGGTGGGTGGACCCGTTGTGGTCCTGGCGCCAGACGTGGGACGTCAGCAGGTAGTTGAGCGACGCGACCGGCCGCCGCCACGGGATCTTCGAGCTGGCCTCGAGCCACTTCGCGTGCTGGTTGAACATCGAGTCGACGATGTGGATGAACGCCTCGTAGCAGGTGAAGAGCCCGTGCCGGCCGGTGAGCAGGTAGCCCTCGAGCAGGCCCTGGCACACGTGCTCGGAGAGGATCTCGATGACCCGGCCGTCGGGGGCGAGGCGGTCGTCGTACGGCCCGACCTCGTCGACCCAGTCCCGCGACGTGACCGCGAACACCTCCTGGAGGCGGTTGCTCGCGATCTCGTCCGGGCCGAACAGCAGGAACGTGTCGGGGTTGCGGACGATCACGTCGCGCAGCCAGGTGCCGAGGATCCGCGTCGCCTCGTTGTTCTGGATCCCGTGCCCGGGCAGGGTGACCGCGTAGTCGCGGAAGTCGGGGAGGTCGAGGTCGCGCAGCAGCTCGCCGCCGTTCGCGACCGGGTTCGCACTCATCCGCGCCGCGCCCGTGGGGGGCAGCTCGAGCAGCTCCGCGACGGGGGCGCCGTCAGCGTCGAACAGCTCCTCGGGGCGGTAGGAGTGCATCCACCCCTCGAGCGCCGCCCGGTGGCCGTCGTTGTCCCGGGCCGCCGCGATCGGGACCTGGTGGGCGCGGAACGTGCCCTCGACCTGCTCGCCGTCGACGGTCCGCGGGCCGGTCCAGCCCTTCGGGGTCTTCAGGATGATCATCGGCCAGGTCGGGCGGCGCAGGTCGCCGTTCTCGCGGGCGTTCGCCTGGATGGCGGCGATCGAGTCCAGGCAGGTGTCCATCGCCGCGGCGAGGGCCTGGTGGGCCTCGGCCGGGTTGGTGTCCAGCCCCGCCTCGACGAGGTGCGGCTCGTAGCCGTTGCCGCGCAGGAACGCGAACAGCTCGGCCTCGGGGATGCGGGCGAGGATCGTCGGGTTCGCGATCTTGTACTGGTTGAGCGCGAGGATCGGGATGACCGCGCCGTCGCGGGCGGCGTTGACGAAGGAGTTCGCGCGCCAGCTCGCGGCCAGCGGACCCGTCTCGGCCTCCCCGTCGCCGACCACGCAGAACACCGTGAGCGCGGGGTTGTCCAGCGCCGCCCCGTAGGCGTGCAGCAGGGAGTAGCCCAGCTCGCCGCCCTCGTGGAAGGAGCCCGGCGTCTCCGGCGCGCAGTGGCTGGGGACCCCGCCGGGGAACGAGAACTGGTGGAACAGGTGCTGCATGCCGCGGGCGTCGCGGGTGAGGTGGGAGTAGCGCTCGGTCTGGCTGCCCTCGAGCCACGCGCACGCGTTCGGCCCCGGGCCGCCGTGGCCGGGTCCCATCACGTACACGGCGTCGAGCCCGCGGGACCGGATCACCCGGTTCGCGTGCGTGTACACGAGGTTGAGGCCCGGTGTGGTGCCCCAGTGCCCGAGCAGGCGCGGCTTCACGTGCTCGGCCAGCAGCGGCTCGCGCAGCAGCGCGTTGCCCATCAGGTAGATCTGCCCGACCGCGAGGTAGTTCGCGGCGCGCCACCAGGCGTCCATGCGGCGCAGCTCGTCGGGGTCCAGCGGCCCGGGAGCGTCGGAGAGCACGTACCCGGGCGGCGCGACGGTGGGGCCGGTCCCGGAGGTCTCGTTGTCCGCGGCGGTGTCGCCGCCGACCGGGCCGGGGGTGCCGGTGTCGCCGGCCGTGGGCGCGGTGGTCGTCGTGGCGGTCATGCGGCCGGCGACGTTCGCGCGGCCGTCGACATCTGAATGCGCATGGGGTCTCCGTCGGTCGGGGGCGCGCGGCGGTGGGGGACCGGCCGGTGGGGCCATCGTGGCCCGGCCGGCCGGGGTTGGGGCCGCCGTCCGGCACAGTTCACCCCACGTTCGCCCGGCGGTGCTCCGGGCGCAGGTCCCGGTCGCGCCGGGACCAACGGACCAGGCCTGCCGCCGTGGTCCGCCGGGCGACCCCGATCTGCAGCCAACGGCCCGCCCGAGGGCTGCAGCGGCGGTTCGAGGGGTTGCGTGCAGATCGGGGTCGCCGCGGACCGGGGTCTGCGGCGGTGTCCAGCGGGGGCCGGCCGGCGGCCGGGAGCAGCGGGCCGCCTTGTACCGGGGCGGCTGCTACCTTCGGCGGACGGTCCGGCTCCCCAGGTGCGACCAGGTCCTCGTCGCCGCCCTCGGCCGGCTGCACGCGGGCCCCGCAGCCCGCGGCCTCTCGTGCACACCAGGAGGCTCGTGCACACCGTCAGGGCCCGCGCCCGTCCCCTTCCGTGCTGCCCACTGTGCTGTCCGTCGTGCTGCCCGCCGTGCGGCCGACCCGGCTCCCGAGCACCCTCCCGGGGTTCCGGTGGCTGACTTCCAGGCCCTGCTGACCGCGGTCGCCGCCCTCGGCCGCCTCGGTCCGACCCCGGGCCGGTCGGGTCCGGTCCCCGCGGGCACGGCGGCCGCCGCGGGCGGCCCCTGGCGCTCGCGCCCGCTGGACGAGGTGTGCCGCGCGTTCACCGCGGACCTGCCCGTGGACGGGGTGTCGGTGTCGGTGATGACCGGGACGACCGTCCGGGAGATGGTCGGGGTGAGCGGGCCGCTGGCCGAGGCCATCGAGGAACAGCAGTACACGCTCGGGGTCGGGCCCTGCTTCGACGCCTACGCTCGGCCCGGACCGGTGCTCGTCGCCGACGTCCGCGACCCCGCCGAGACCCGCTGGCAGGCGTTCACCGCGGGCCTCGGCCCGACGCCGGTCCGGGCCGTCTTCGCGTTCCCGCTGCACCTCGGGGCGGTCCTGGTGGGGGCGGCGGACGCCTACCGGACCGTCCCGGGACTGCCCACCGCCGAGGAGCTCCGGCGCCTGCTCCGGGCCGTCGACCTGCTGGTGCTGGCCCTCGCCGGTGCGCGCGGCCCGCGGCCGGCGCACGAGCCCCGCCCGGGGGACGGCATCGGGGAGTGGGAGGACTTCCTGCACGCGCTGCCCCGGGAACGGATGCGGGTGCACCAGGCGACGGGGATGGTGATGGGGCAGCTCGGCGGGACCCCCGAACAGGCCCTCGCGCGCCTGCGCGCCCATGCGTTCGCCCATGATCGTACGATCACCGCAGTCGCGGACGACGTCGTCGCGCGGCGGCTCAGGCTGGCCCCGGACCAGGAGGTCGACGGATGACCCACCGCGCGGCCGCGGACGTGTCGGAGTCCCTGGTCCGGATCTTCGTGGAGCTCGCCGACACCCTCACCGAGGACTACGACCTCGCGGACTTCCTCGACCGCCTCGTCGAGCGCTGCTCGGAGCTGTTCGGCCTCCCGGCGGTGACGCTGCTGCTGGTGGACCAACGCGGCGGCGTGCAGCTGATGGCCTCGAACTCCGAGCGCGCCGAGGAGGTCGAGCTCGCGCAGCTGCACGCGTCCAGCGGGCCGGGCCTGGACTGCATCACCACCGCGACCCACGCCTGGGCGGCGGACCTCGCCGGGGACGCGGGCCGGTGGCCGGCGTGGTCCCCGATCGCACTCGACGCCGGGTTCCGGTCCGTCTACGCGACCCCGATGACCCTGCGGGCGCAGACGATCGGCGCCCTCGACCTGTTCTCCGACACCACCTTCGCCCTGTCCGACCAGGACCTCGACGTGGTCCGCGCGCTCGCCGACATGGCGACGATCGGGATCCTGCAGGAGCGCGCCGTGCGCCGGGGCGAGGTCCTGTCCGAGCAGCTCGAGGTCGCGCTCAACAGCCGCGTCGTCATCGAGCAGGCGAAGGGCGTCCTGGCGGGGCGGGCCGCTCTCGACCTCTCCGTCGACCGGGCCTTCCTCATGCTGCGCGACCACTCCCGCCGGACCGGCGTCGGCCTCGGGGTCCTGGCCCGCTCGATCGTGGACGGGACCCTGGACCCCGCGGTCGTGCTCGCCGCGAGCGCCCGCCGCCCCTGACGGGCCACGGGCGGCGGTTCGGGGGTCAGCCGGTGCCGAGGCCGGCGGTGCCGGAGGTGCGGGCGGTCATCTGCAGCTGGGCCACCAGCGGGCAGCTGAACGGGTCGCGGGCCTTCAGCCCGACCTTGTTCAGGTAGCTGATGATCACCCGGTAGGAGTCGACCAGGCTGGTCTCGGTGTACTCGATCCCCTGCTCGGCGCAGAAGCGGCGGACCAGCGGCTGCGCGCGGGCCAGGTTCGGCCGGGGCATGCTCGGGAACAGGTGGTGCTCGATCTGGTAGTTCAGCCCGCCCATGAAGAAGTCGACGAGCCGCCCGCCGCTGACGTTGCGCGACATGAGGACCTGGCGGCGCAGGAAGTCGAACTTGACCTTCGGGCCGACGATCGGCATCCCGGTGTGGTTCGGCGCGAACGCCCCGCCCATGAACAGCCCGAGCGCCGCCATCTGGACGCCGAAGAACGCGGCCGCCTTGTCGGGCGGCAGCAGCCACAGCAGCCCGGTGACGTAGGCGGCGAGGCGCACCGTCACGAACAGCAGGTCGACCCGGCGGTGCTTCCCGGCGCCGGGCCGCAGCAGGGTCAGGAAGCTGTCGAAGTGCAGGTTGAGGCCCTCGAGGAGCAGCAGGGGCAGGAAGAACCAGCCCTGGCCCCGGGCGACCCACGCGCCCAGGCCGCGCCGGGCCAGGCCCGCGTTCGGCGTGAGGGCCATGACGGCCGAGTGGATGTCGGTGTCCTTGCCCTCCTGGTTGGGGGCGCCGTGGTGCTTGGTGTGCTTCGACATCCACCACGTGTAGCTGAGCCCCGCGAAGAGCCCGGCGAACACCCGACCGGACCACTCGTTCCACCGGAACGAGGAGAAGATCTGGCGGTGCGCGCCGTCGTGGCCGAGGAACGCGAACTGGGTCACGGCGATCCCGAAGGCGGCCGCGAGCAGGAGCGTCAGCCACGAGTTGCCCAGCAGCGCGACGCCCGTCCAGATGCCCGCGAACGACAGCAGGCCGGCGGTGATCCGCGGCCAGTAGAAGCCCCGGCGGCGACGCAGCAGGCCCGAGTCCTGGATCTGGCGGTTCAGCTCGGAGAACGCGGTGACCGCCCGGTCGCGGGGCCGGGCACCCTCGACCGGGCCGCTGGGGGCCGGGAGGACCGGGACGGCCGCGGACGGGCCGGCTGCGGGCGGGGCGACGACGTGGTTCAAGGAGGACTGCCTTCCGGGGGGCCGTGTGGTCACCACCGCAGGTCCGAGGCAGTCCCGTCAGAGTAGGGGCGCCCACCCTCGCCCGGGCGTCGCCCCCAGCGTCCCCGGGCGATCCTCGGCAAGTCCTCAGCAACGGCCCGCGGTGGCGAGCGGCGGTCCGTCCTCCCGGACGGCCCCGTCGGGCGGGGTCAGCGCCGGGAAGCGGGCGTCCCGCTCAAGCGGCGGGGCGCCGGGGGAGCGGCATCAGGTCGGCGGCGGTGATCCGGCCGCTGATGAGGTAGTCCGCGAGCAGGCTGAGCCGGGTGTTGGTGGCCCGGGAGTTGTGGCGCAGGATCTGGAACGCGACGTCCACGTCCACGGTCAGGGAGTGGGCGATGACCCCCTTGGCCTGCTCGATGCGGACCCGGGACTCCAGCGCGCTCTGGAGCTGCCGGTTCAGCAGCCCCGCCTGGTCCGAGCGCCGCTGCTGCAGGATCGTGATCGTCGCGACGTCGGCGAGCGCGCGCGCCACCAGCAGGTCCCGCTCGGCCAGGGCGCTGGGCTCCGCGCGGAACAGGTTGAGGGTGCCGATCACGGTGTCCCCGGCGCGCAGCGGGGTCGCGTAGACCGTCCGGATGCCCGCCTCGAGCGCGGTCGGCGCCCAGTCGGGCCAGACGTGCGCATCGGCCGCCAGGTCGGTGCTGCGGACGGGCTCCCCCGAGCGCACGCAGTCCACGCAGGGTCCCTGGTCGACCTGGAGCTGCAGCAGGTCCAGCACCCGACTGGACTCGGGGTACGCGGCCAGCAGCGCGAGGGTGCCGCCGTCGTCGGCGAGCAGGATCCCGCAGGCGGTCGCGTCGAGGAGGTCGACGCAGTGCCCGGCCAGCCGGTGCAGCAGCTCCTGGACGTCGGGGTCGCCGACCAGGCCGTCGGCGAGCTCCACGAACGCCCGCGCCAGGGCGACCTCCCGGTCGACGGGGGCGGCGCCGCGGGCCTCGGCGGCCCGGTCGCGGCGACTCTCGGCGGCACTGTCGCGCGGGCCCTCCTGACCAGCGCGGTCGCGCAGGCGGTCACCGGCACCGTCGCGCGGATCGGCGGCGGCGTCGGGGCGCGACAAGACCCCGGTGGCCGCCGGCTGCTCGACGACCTCGTCCGGTTCGCTCACAGGCGTCCCCCACGGGTGCTCTCATGGTCCGAAAGTCCTCACAGCGTAAGCCCGGGCGGCGGCCCCGAGGTCCGCGACCGGGGTCGACCCGGAGTGGGCGGGGTCGTTCGGCAGGCCCCGCGGCCCGCCGCCCGCCTACGATTCGACGACGACGGCGGACCGGAGCCGCCGACGAGCAGGGGAGCCCCACGTGCGTCGCAAGATCCTCCTGGCCCTCGCGCTGCCACTGGCCGCGACGGCTGTCCGCACGATCGCCACCCAGCTGCAGAAGCGCGGCCACGACCGGGCCGGCGCCCGCGCCCAGAAGGCCGCCGACCTCCTGCGGCCCGGCAAGAAGCGCAACGCGCCCCAGACCTGACCGACCCGCCGGGTTCGGGCCCGACCAGGACCGAGACCCGATCCCGCCGGTCCGGCCCACCAGGGTCGCCCGGGTCGCCCAGCCCGCCCGGTCGCGCTCAGGTCCGCCTCAGGTGCCGCGGGGCACCGTGGTCCGACGCGTGGCAGTTCGACCGGACCGGTCGACCCGCGGGTCGGACCGGGGGTCGTGATGGCCGCGTGCACCTCGTGCGTCTGCTCGCCGGCCGCCGGCACGACCACCGCCACCGCCACCGCCACCGCCCACAGCGGTCCGGCGTCCTGCCCCGGCGGCGCCCGCATGCTCGTCAGCGCCCCCGCCGGACACCTCGGCCGGACCGTGGACGCCGTCGGCCGCGACGCCGGACTGACCCGGACCACCTTCGGCCCCCGGCTGTGGGAGCTGCGCGGACCCGGTCCGAGCCTCGCCGCCGCCGTCACCGCGCTGCGGGCGGCCGTCTCGGTGGTCGAGGCCGACGAGGTCCGCGTGCTGCTCGACGACGGCACCGCCGGCGGCCATGAGCTGCTCGTGGCGGCGATGTCGGCCCCGACGCTCGACCAGGTCGACGCGCAGCTCCGGGGCGAGGACCTGCGCGACCTGTTCTCCGACGAGGAGCAGCACTTCCGGGCCGCCTACCAGCCGATCGTCGAGCTGCCCGGCCGGGCGGTGGTCGGCTTCGAGGCCCTCCTCCGCCCGCGCACGGCCGCCGGGGTCGAGCTGGCGCCCCAGCCGCTGTTCGAGCGGGCCCGGCGCGCCGGGTGGAACGCCCGCCTGGACCGCATCGGGCGCACCGTCGCCCTGCGGGACGCGGGCGGCGGCTGGCTCGGGCCGGACCGCTCGCTGTTCATCAACTTCGTGCCGACGTCCATCTACGACCCGAAGGTGTGCCTCGCGACCACCGAGGCCGCCGCGGACCGGGCCGGGGTGGACCTCCGGCAGGTGGTGTTCGAGGTCACCGAGTCCGAGCAGGTGACGGACCTCGCCCACCTGCAGCGGGTCTTCGCGTACTACCGGGAGCGCGGCTGTCGGGTGGCGCTGGACGACCTCGGCGCCGGTTACTCCTCCCTCGACCTGCTGGTCCGTCTCGAGCCGGACGTCGTCAAGCTCGACCGGACGCTGGTGGAGCACCTGCCCGGCGGGACGAGCGCCGCCGTCATCCGGGCCGTCGTCGACATCACCCACGCCTACGGCGGCCGGGTCCTCGCGGAGGGGGTCGAGACCGAGGAGCAGTCCGACACCGTCACCGACCTCGGCGTCGACCTCGGGCAGGGCTGGCTCTACGGCCGCCCGGCGTTCCCGGGCCCGGCCCTCACCGCCACGAAGCCGGCGACGACGGGCTGAGTCAGCGGGTCAGCGGGTCAGCGGGTCAGCACGTGCAGGACCGCGCGGCCGTAGGCGTCGCCGCACGCGGCGTCGCTGAAGGTGATCGGCGCGCCGTCGATCGACAGCTCGACCCGCCAGCGGTCCCCGACCCGCTCGAGGCGGCGGAACGCGTCGCCGAGCAGCTCGCGGAGCTGGTCCTCGTTGGGCAGCCAGAGGGTGTCCTCGACCCCGACGGAGTCCAGCGCCCACTCGGTGGTCCCGTTGAAGCCCAGGACCGTGCCCGCGCGGGAGGTGTGCACGTCGACGGTCATGTCGGACAGGACGAGGCGGTCGTCGAGCAGCTCGGCCGCGTCGACGACGAACCAGTCGCCGTTGCGCGGTTCCCACCGCGCGCCGGCGGTGCGCAGGGCCCGGGCGAGATCGACGGAGATCACCGCGCCAGTGTGGGGCCCGCCGCCGGTGATCGCACCGTGGTCCCGACCGCCGACCCGGGTCCGGGAGGGGGTCCCACCCGGCCGACGGGGTCTACCCGGCGGCGTCCTCGAGCGCGGCCCGCAGCGCGTCGGCGGCCACGGGGCGACCGTGCAGCCAGCCCTGCGCGTGGGTGCAGCCGGTCTCCCGGGCGACCCGGTCCTCGTCCAGGGTCTCGACGCCCTCGGCGATCACCGACAGCCCCCAGCTCCGGCACGCCCCGGTGACCGCCGCCATGGTGTCGAACGCGCGGGCGTCGACGGTGGCGCGCGCGACCAGCGCGCGGTCGATCTTGACGGCGGTGAAGGGCAGGTCGAGCAGCCGGGTCACCGAGGAGTAGGCCACCCCGAAGTCGTCGAGGGCGACCCGGACCCCGGCGTCGTGCAGGATCCCGAGCTCGCGGCCCGCGACGGAGCCGTCCAGGCTGACGGTCTCGACCAGCTCGAGCAGCAGCGCCCCGGCCGGCAGGCCGTTCCGCTCGAGGGTCTCCACCACCTCCCGGGCGAGGCCCGGGCGCCGCAGCTGCTGCCCGCTGACGTTGACGGCGACCCCGAAGTCGGGGTCGACCCGGCGGAACACGAGCGCCGCCTCGGCGGCGAGCTGCAGCAGCCGGCGGCCGAGCGGGAGCATCAGGCTCGTCGCCTCCATCTGCGGCAGGAAGGCGGCCGGCCCGAGCGTGCCCAGCGTCGGGTGGTTCCAGCGGACCAGGGCCTCGGCCGAGGTGACCCGGTCGGTCGCGAGGTCCAGCACCGGCTGGAACACGAGGCGGAACTCGTCGCGCCCGAGGGCCGCGCCGATCTCCGCCGGTGTCGCCCGCGGGCCGGTGGGACCGTCCGATCCCTCGCCCCGGCTGCGGATCTCGTGACGGCGGAGCTCGAGCAGCGCGACGGCGTGTGCGCCGAGGATCCGGAGCAGGTGCAGCTGCCGGTCGGTGAACGGCCGGCGCACGGTGTCCATCACGCAGAGGGTCCCGACGGTGACGCCCTCGGCGCTGACGAGCGGGACGCCGGCGTACGCGCGGAGGTGGGCGGACCCGTGGACCAGGGGACTGCCGGCGAAGCGGGGGTCGGCCGTCACGTCGGGGAGCACGACCTCCGTCCCGCCGGCGACGACGAGCTCGCAGGGCAGGATCCCGCGGCCGGCCTCGTCGCCGGCGTAGCCGTGGGCCGCCTTGGCCCACACGCGGTCGGCGTCGAAGAGGTGCAGCCCGGCCCACGGCGTCGCGACGAGGTCGGCGGCGTCGGCGACGAGGTCGTCGAAGACCCGTTCGCGGGCCGTGTCGAGGATCTCGTAGGACTCGAGGGCGTCCTGGCGCCAGCGTCCGTCGGCCACGACCGTCATCACGTCTCCCGACCCGAGTCCGCCGCGGGCCGCGTCCTCGACGGCCGCCGGGCGTGGCTGTGGCACCGGCACCGCCCACTGTGCCCCACCCGGCGAGCCGACGGACGGCTCTGGTGGACAGCCGTGGAGGACGGCCGTGGTGGACAGCCACGGCGTCCGGGCTCCACAGCCGACGGACACGGACATCCCAGGGTGGGCCGAGCGGGCGGCGGCAGGGTCGTGCCCATGACCATCGCCTCGCCGCCCCGACCGGCCCGCCCCGGTGCC
>CAXSIB010000043.1:0-13271 GCA_964237095.1 uncultured Actinomycetales bacterium | reverse complement strand
GCCGGCGGCCGGCTCGGGCAGCCGATCGGTGGACCGGTCGCAGGCATCGGCGGCACGGTCGGGCGGTTCGGCGGCACGGTCGGGCGGTTCGGCGGCCGGCCAGCCGGACGCGTGGGCCGCCGACCGTGGGGGTGGGCGCTCGCCGCGGGATACCGCCCACTCTGCGGGTGCACCGTGCCGGGGACGGTCGCGGAGACCGACGGATGCCTCGGACCGGACCATCGCGGCGACCGTCCCGTGGAGCTCGCCCCTGGCGCAGACGAGGACGGCTGCCCTACCGCGGAGATCCTGCGTCGAGCGTTCGACCCGCCCGGCGGCCGCATCGGCGCCGGCCGACGGGCCGGCGGCAGCCCCGAGCCCACCGGTGGCCGATCGGCGGAGCGCGCCACAACCGGCAACGGCCCTCCGGGGCCCGGCCTGGACCGGACGCGGGTCCATCCGGCCAGGAGCAGCCCGGACCGGGCGGGTCGCCCGCTCCGGCCGGTGGTCCGGTCGATCGGCCCTCCAGACAGTGGGCGGCCCGGGGACGCCGGGGACCGGGTCCTGTGGTGGTTCCGTGACCTCCCCGAACCGGTCGCGTCGAGATCCGGCCGCTCGACCAGGACCCGCGTCCGCTGACGACTGGGGCCGCCAGCCTGGGCGGCCGCGCCGATCCCGCTGCCGTCGACGAGCGCGTCTGGGAAGGTCGACGAGCAATCGACGAGAGTCGCGAGGGCGACACCGGGCGACGACGTCGGGGGGGACGGATGGCACCGTCTCGGGACGGGCGGTTGGCGGCCTCGATCGCCCGCCGCCACGGTCTGCGGGTGCGCAGCGTCGGACCGGTCGCGAACCCGGGCGCGGTCAACCGCGTCTTCGCGGTCGACGTCGCCGACGGACGGTACGTGGTCCGGTTCGCCGTCGATCCGCAGCAGGACGACGTCGTGGACGCAGAGGCCTGGGCGACCGGTCGGGCAGCCGGGGTCGGCGTCCCGAGCCCTGTCGTGGTCGCGGTCGACCGGCTGGACGGGGTCCCGTACCTGGTGGAGCGGTTCGTCGAGGGCCGGACCGGCACGTCGCGCCGCTCGCCCGACCTGTGGCGGACCCTGGGCGGGTACGCCCGTGCCGCGCACGCCGTCCCCCTCACCGCCGAGGCGCCGGACAGTCTCTTCACCCGGTTCGGGCGGGACCTGCCCGCCGCGTGGACGGCCCACCTGCGGTACGGACTCGACGGGCTCACCGCGACCGACCCGCTCATCGCGCTCGGGGTCTACGCCGCTGGACGGCAGGATGTGCTGCGCCGCCGGCTCCGCTCCCTCGAGACCGCCGACCTCACGTTCGGGCTCAACCACGGGGACCTCGCTCTGCGCAATCTGGTCGTCCCGGACGACGGGCCTCCGGTCCTGATCGACTGGGGGTCGGTGAACGCCGGCCCGTCCCCGCTCGGTGACCTGGTCACGCTGCTCGAAGCCCACCGGTCAGAGGGCGATCCCTCCGACGAAGAGCTCGTGGCCTTCACCGACGGCTACGGGGCCGACCTCGAGGGCCTGTCCGTGATCGCCGACGACGTCGCCCTGCTCGGAGCGCTCGACCTCGTGCGCTGGGCGATCGACCGACGCCCCGACCGGCTCCCCGCCACGGTCGACGCCGCCCGCCAGCGGGTCGCGGACCAGCTCGACCGCACCTGACCCGGTCGACCGCCGACCAGCGGACCGCCGCTCCAGTGGCCCGGGGCACACGACCGTTCATCGCGGCAGACACCCGGGCGGGTGGTCGACCGCCCGTCACCGGACCGGTGGGCGACCGCCCCACCTGTCGACGGAGCGGTGGACGGCCGCTCACCACCGCTCTCGAGGCCCGACCCGGTGGCCGCCGGCTGCCTCCCGGGCGCGCCTCAGCCGCTGCCTCTCGTGGTCCGCGACCGGGTCGCCGCCCGGTCGGCGGCGCTGAGGGACCAGCCCCGGTCGCCCTGCTCGGCGAGGCCGAGCTCGGTGAGCTCGCCGAGGGCGGCCAGCAGCGTCAGCGGGGTCTCCCCCGTCGCCGCACCGAGGCGGCCGAGACCCACCCCGACGCGGGCCGGCAGGGCCTCCAGCACCCGTCGGTTGGTCGTGCTCAGGGTGGATCGGAGGTCGAGCGTCGGTGCCGGGGACACCGTCGCCCCGTCGAGCGGGCCGAGCAGGTCCAGCACCTCGTCGGCGCCGGTCACGAGCACGGCGCCGCCCTCGCGGACGAGGCGATGACAGCCCGCCGACAGCGGGGACGTCACCGGACCGGGAACGGCCGCCACCACGCGAAGCAGGCTCTGTGCCCACGACGCGGTGTTCAGTGCCCCCGACCGGAACGCCGCCTCGACCACCACCGTCACCCCGGTCATGGCCGCGACGAGCCGGTTTCGGGTCAGGAAGCCCTGGCGGGTCGGCGTCGCGCCGGGCGGCACCTCGGCGACGACCTGTCCCCGCTCGCAGATCCTGTCCAGCAGGTCGGCGTGCCCCCGGGGATAGGCCACGTCGACCCCGCACGCGAGGACCGCGACGGTGCGACCCGCCGCGGCGAGAGCCCCGCGGTGTGCCGCGGCGTCGATCCCGAAGGCCGCCCCCGAGACGGTCGTCGCGCCGGCGTCGGCCAGGGCGGCCGCCATCTCGGCGGCCACCCCGGCGCCGTACGCGGTGGCCTCTCGCGTGCCGACCACCGCGACGGCCGGCCCGGTGACGACCTGCCCGCGGAGCCACAGCCCGACTGGGACCCCGCCGCCGTTGGCCACCGAGCGCACCGTGACCAGGTCGTCGAGACCGGGACACCACTCCTCGTCGCCCGGGACCACGAACCGCGCCCGGACGGCGTGCGCGCGCTCCGCCACCGCATCGAGGTCGAGCCCGTCGAGCCGACGCCGCCACCGGTCCGTCCCGCGGAGCTCGCTGCTCCCGTCGGCGATCGCCCGGACCACCGTTCGCGCACCCTCCCGGGCCACGGCGTCGGCGAGCGCCGGGTCCCCGGCGTCGGTGACGCAGGACAGCACGAGCCGTGCCTCCCGGTCGGCCCGCCGGCCGTCGCGGTCCCTGTCGACGGGCATCGGCCCGGGTCCCGACACAGGCGGCGACCCCGGTTCCGACCCGGGCACCGGGTCGTCCCGGCCCTCGTTCGTGGTCACCGGCCGGCTTCCGGGCCGCCGCGGAGGACACCCGCGGCGCGGACCTCGGCCAGCCCGGGACGGTCGATCCCACCGAGGTCGGCGAGGGTCCAGGCCACCCGTGCGATCCGGTCGGCCCCCCGGGCGGTGACCTGGCCGGCGGCGAGGGCGGCACCCAGGTGCTCGGTCGCCTCCGGGGTGGGTGGCCAGTGCCGGCGGAGCTCCGGCCCGGGGAGCTCGCCGTTGCTGCTCCACGGTGTCCCGGCGAGGCGCTCCCGCTGGCGGTCGCGGGCCGCGAACACCCGCGCCCGCACCACGGCGCTCGACTCGGCGGTGGCGGCGTCGCTGGCCAGCTCGGCCCGGCTCGGCGGGGACAGCGTGCGGTGGATGTCGATGCGGTCCCGCACCGGGCCGGACACCCGGGTGGTGTAGCGGCGGCGGGCGGCGGGCGGGCAGCTGCAGTCCGCCCCGCGGCCGCTGAACCGGCCGCACGGGCACGGGTTCGCGGCCAGGACGAGCTGGAACCGCGCGGGGAAGCGGACCGTCGCCGCGGCGCGCGCGATGACCACCTCACCCCGTTCGAGGGGCTGGCGCAGTGCGTCCAGCGCGGCGGGGGCGAACTCGGGCGCCTCGTCGAGGAACAGGACCCCGCGGTGGGCCAGCGACACCGCTCCCGGCCGGGGCAGCCGGGCCCCGCCACCGACCAGCGCGGCGATCGTGGCGGTGTGGTGCGGCGCGCTGAACGGCGGCCGGACGGACAGCCCGGCGCCCGGCCCGAGCAGCCCGGCCACGGAGCGGATCGCCGCGACCTCCAGGGCCTGCTCGAGGTCGAGCTCGGGGAGCAGGCCCGGGAGCCGCTCGGCGAGCATCGTCTTGCCGACCCCCGGCGGACCCAGGAGGGACACGTGGTGGCCCCCGGCGGCCGCGACCTCGACCGCGAAGCGACCTTCGGCCTGGCCGGCCACGTCGGCGAGGTCCAGCTCGCCACCGGCCGCGCAGACCGCGGCCGCCGCCGCGTCGGCCGTGGCGGTCACCGCGAGCTGCCCGGCGTCGAGCGCCTCGTCCGCGTCGTCGGGCGGGTCCGGCACCGGGTCGCCGTTGAGGCGGGCGATGACCTCGGCGAGGCTCGCCACCCCGATGACGTCCAGCCCGGTCACGAGCCGGGCCTCGCGCAGATTGCCGATCGGGACGAGCGCGCGCTCGCGGCCCGCCCGCAGCGCTCCGAGCAGGGCGGGCAGGACGCCGCGGACCGGCCGGACCCGGCCGTCCAGGCCGAGCTCGCCGAGCAGGACGGCGTTGCGGGTGGGGCGCAGGTCGACCAGGCGGGCCGCGCCGAGGATCGCGAGGGCCACCGCGAGGTCGAAGTGGGAGCCGCTCTTCGGGAGGTCCGCCGGCGACAGTCCCACGGTGATCCGCCGGTCGGGCCAGCTGCGCCCCGAGTTGACGATCGCGGCCCGCACCCGGTCGCGGCTCTCGTTGAGCGACGCGTCCGGCAGCCCCACCAGGCTGTACCCGGGCAGGCCGGGACCGATGTCGGCCTCGACGCCGACGAGGGCCGACTCCACCCCCACCAGCGCCGCCGAGGTGGTGCGCCCCAGCGTCACCGGCCGCCGCCGCGACCGGTCGGGGGCGCCGACCCCGACACCGAGAACGACACCGCAGCGGGCGTCGCCGCCCGTGGCCCGCCGCCCATCAGCGGATCCCCCGCCGGTGCTCGACCGTGGCCGGCCCGCGGGCCGGACGCAGGACCGCGATGGCGTCGATGCGCACCCGCGGGGCGCGGGTGCCCGTCTCGGTCAGGTACGCCGCCGCCAGACGGTGCAGCCGGGCCAGCTTCACCGGGGTGACCGCCTCCAGCGGGCTGCCGTACCCCGTGCCGGACCGGGTCTTCACCTCACAGATGACGACGGCGTCCCCGTCGCGGGCGACGATGTCGAGCTCGCCCCAGCGGCACCGCCAGTTCCGGGCTAGCACCACCGCACCGTGGTCGGTGAGGTACCGGGCGGCGACGTCCTCGCCGTACCGGCCGATCTCCTGCCTGCGTCCCATCGTGGGCACCTCCGACACCGATGGTCACCAGCGGCGGCCGGTACGTCAGGTCGGCGGTACCGGGCGGGGGACGACGGCCGCGGCGGTACGTCCTGTGGACAGCGCGCCGGCGGCGGCCCCGGTGGCGCGGTGCAGGAGCTGTCCGGCCGGTGGACGCCGAGCGATGCCGCCGGCGGTACCGGGTCGTACGGTGGTGGCGGCCGTGGACCCGGCCCGGCCGGGAGACCGGGTGGGCCGGCACGCGCCGCGGGTGCCACGCCCGGCGACTCGCCCGATCCGGTCGTCGGTGATTCCATGGGCGCCGGCCCAGAGCGGGGTCCGATCGCCCGGAGCCCCGGGCGGCGCGCGGTGGCCACAGATCCGACGGACTGCAGGAAGAGGAACACCAGTGAGCGAGAGTGTCGTCGGGACCTTCAACACCGACACCCCGGCGCCGAGCGCGGCGGCCCGCAAGCGGCTCGAGGTCGAGCGGACCGAGCTGCAGCAGCGCCTGCAGGCGCTCGTCGTGCGCGGGGACGAGATGACCGGCCCCGGTGACGCCGTCGACCACGCCCAGTCCCTCAGCCGCCAGGTCGAGCAGGAGCACGTCCAGGGCCAGCTCAACCAGCTCGAGATGATGCTGTCCCTGCCCCCGCGCGAGGACGAGGACGTACCGGTCGGGACGATCGCCGTCGGCTCGACCGTGCGCCTCGGCTTCGCCGGCGGTGACGAGGAGACCATGCTGCTCGCCACGATCGAGGAGGCGGACGAGGAGACCTCGGTCCTGACCTTCGACAGCCCCCTCGGGACCGCGCTCGTCGGCCGCAAGCTGGGCGACGAGGTCGAGTACCAGGCTCCGGCCGGGCGCATCAAGGTCCGCGTCCTCGCGGTCGACACCCCCCGCTCGGAGTAGCACCACCGGGGCCCCGGGACCCGGGACCGCGCCCGGCCCGGCGTCGAGCGCCGGCCGCGGCCAGGCGTGGCCGAGGACGACGGCGCGCCGAGGTCGGCCCGCTCGGCGCCAGCCAGTCCAGACGTCCTCGCGGCCACCCGCTGCCGGACGGTCATGCCGCCGCGGGCACGAGGACACGCGGTCGTGGCGGCTGGGACGGGTGAGGTGTCCCATCCGTGCCACCGGCCCCGAGCCGGTGTTCCCGTGCCCCGGATCCAGCCGGTTCAACCGGTTCAGCGGTAGAGCGTGGCGATCCGGTCCGCGTAGCGCTCCTCGAGGGCCTTGCGGCGGATCTTGAGCGAGGCGGTCATCAGGTCGCCCCCGGCCTCGGGCGCCTCGGGGAGCAGGTCGAAGCGCTTGACGGTCTCCCACGAGGACAGCCGGGCGTTGGCTGCGCGCACGTAGGGCTCGATCAGGGCGCGGGCCTGGTCCGACGCCGCGATCTCGGCGTAGGAGGCGTCGGCGAGACCGACGGTCGGCGCCCAGTCGGCGACGGCCTCCGGGTCGAGGGCCAGCAGGGCGACGCAGTAGGACCGGTCGTTGCCGAGGACGTGCGCGGCCGACAGGTACGGGCAGGTCGAGGTGAGCAGGATCTCGACCTTCTGCGGCGCGACGTACTTGCCGTTGGAGGTCTTGATGAGGTCCTTCTTGCGGTCGGTGATGGCCAGGTAGCCCTCGTGCAGCGTCCCGATGTCCCCGGTCGCGAGCCAGCCGTCGGCGTCGAGCACGGCCGCCGTCTCCTCGGGCCGGTTGTGGTATCCGCGCATGACGAGCGGCCCCCGGATGAACACCTCGCCGTCGTCGCCGAGACGGACCTCGCTGCCCGGGAAGACGCTGCCGACGGTGCCGAACTCGGTGCGCCACGGCATGTTGACGCAGGCGGCGCCCGTGGTCTCGGTCAGCCCGTAGCCCTCCAGGACCCGGATGCCCGCCGCGTCGAACCACTCCGCGAGGTCGGGGTCGATCTTCGCCCCGCCGGAGATGAAGAAGCGGATCCGCCCGCCGAAGCGCTCGCGGAGCTTGCTGAACACCAGCCGGTCGGCGACCGCGAACCGGGCGCGCAGCAGCGGGCCCGGCGTCGGCCCGGCCCGGCGCGTCCGCGACATGGTCAGCCCCGTCGCGACCGCGGCGTCGACGATCATCTTCCGCGAGCGGCTCGTCCCGAGTGACGCCAGCACCTTGGCGTGCGCCTTCTCGAAGATCCGCGGCGCGGCGCCCACCCAGGTCGGACGGACGACCGCCAGGTTCTCCACCAGGCGGTCGACCCGGCCGTCGACCGCCGTCGGGAAGCCGACGGCGAGCTGGGCGGCGATGAGCAGGTTGCCGAAGACGTGGGCGAGGGGCAGCCAGAGGAACTGGAGGTCGTCGGGGGTGAGGATCCCGCGGGCGGCGATCGCGGCGGCCTGCGACGTCCAGCACTCGTTGACCAGGCGGACGCCCTTGGGCACGCCGGTGGTGCCCGAGGTGTAGACGAGGGCGGCGAGGTCCTCGGGGCCGAGCGGCTCGACGACGGTCTCGATGAGCGACGGCTCGGCGGCGAGGCGCGCGCCCCCGGCGTCCTCGACCTCGTCGAGGGAGGTCACGCGGAAGCCGTCGGTGGCCCCGTCCCCGCCGGCCGGGGCGGCGGACGCGGTGGGCGTGCCCGCCGGGCGGGCGAGGTCGACCGGCTCGACGACGACCGCCGCCGCGTCGGCCGGGTCGAGGGGGTCGATGACGATGACGCGCTCGACGTCGGGGAGGTCACCGCGCCGGTCGGACAGCTTGCGCAGCTGGCTGCGGTCCTCGACGACGACGAGACGGGCGCCGGAGTCCGCGACGATGAACGCGGCCTCGTCACCGGCGGTCGTCGGGAAGACGGCGACCATCGCGCCGCCGGCGCAGAGGATGCCGAGGTCGGCGAGCAGCCACTCGTAGCGGGTCGCACAGATCAGGGCGACCCGGTCACCCGGCCGGACGCCGGCCTCGACGAGCCCGGCGGCGATGCGCCGCACCCGCTCGCCGGTCTCGCGCCAGGTCACCGAGGTCCAGCCGCCGCCGCGGGGGTAGCGGAACGCCTCGGTGTCCGCCGACGCCGCGACCCGGTCGAGGAACAGCCGGGCGAGGGACGGGGCCGCCGCCGCCATGGTCGCCGCGGTCAGCTCGTCGGGCCGGTCGGCGTCCACCCGGACCGCCCGCGGGCCGGCGGACCGCTCGCCGTCGACCCCGGGGCCGGCACCGGTCGGCCGGGTGGTGTGCCCCGACGGCGGGACCGGGGTGCCGTCGGCCCGGGCGGCCGGCGGGCCGCCGGCAGCCGGCTGGGCGTCGACGGTCTGCGTCATGGGACCTCCCGGGTCACAGCGGTCCACCGGGCGCGGCACCGCGTTCACGTCGCTCCAGGTTCGTCGCGCGGCGCCCGTTCGGTTGGTGACGACAGCCACCAGAGGCGGGCACCGCTTCTGTCGGCTCCGACACCGGTCGTTCCGGCCGCGCCGATGGCGGAGCGCCCGGCGCACCCCCCCGGACCCGCCGGCGGGCGACTCGTCAGCAGCGGGCGCGCGCCACCGCGGCGTCGAGGTACGGGCGCAGGTCGGCGGCCACGGCGAGGGTCCCGGCCGCCTCCGCGGCGAGGACCGCGCGGGCGTCGGCCGGTCGACGGCCGGTGAACCAGGCCCCGATCCCGACGCCGTGGGCGGGCCGGTCGACGACGACGACCGGGTCTCCGGCCCGGACCGACCCCCCGCGGCGGACCCGCAGATACGCCCCCGGCCGGCCCCGGGCGGTGAACCGGCGGACCCAGTGCGGCTCGTCCATCCGGCGCGCGAAGGTCTGGCACGGCGTGCGGGGCATCGTCACCTCGAGCAGCACCGGCGCCGGGCCGTCGCCGACCTGCCACGTCTCCCCGATGACCGCGCCGGTCACGTCGAGACCGGCGGTGCGCAGGTTCTCCCCGAAGTACCCGGGCGGCAGCTCGCGGTCGAGCTCGGCGGCCCACCCGTCGGCGTCCTCCTGGGCGTAGGCGTACACCGCCTTGTCGGGGCCGCCGTGGTGCTTCGTGTCGTAGACGCGGTCACCGTGCACCCCGACGGCGTCGACCCCGACCGGCCCGTCGACGGCCCGCTTGTCGATCGAGGTCGGCCCGCGGGCCGACCCGATCCGGGGCAGCGGCTCGAACATGACCGCCACCGCGAGCAGGTGGGCGGCGTCAACCGCCACCGGGGAGTCGACCACGGCTCAGCGGCCGCCGGTGGCCGGGCCGTCCCCGGTGGCGAGGGCGGCGACGAAGGCCTCCTGCGGGATCTCGACCCGACCGACGACCTTCATCTTCTTCTTGCCCTCCTTCTGCTTCTCCAGCAGCTTCCGCTTGCGGGTGATGTCCCCGCCGTAGCACTTGGCGAGGACGTCCTTGCGCAGCGCCCGGATGTTCTCCCGGGCGATGACGCGGGCGCCGATCGCCGCCTGGATGGGCACCTCGAACTGCTGGCGTGGGATGAGCTCCTTCAGCTTCGAGGCCATCGCGACCCCGTAGCCGTAGGCGCGGTCGCGGTGCACGATCGAGGAGAACGCGTCGACCGGCTCGCCGTGCAGCAGGATGTCGACCTTCACCAGGTCCGCCTCCTGGTCCCCGGTCGGCTCGTAGTCCAGGCTCGCGTAGCCCTTCGTCCGGGACTTCAGCTGGTCGAAGAAGTCGAAGACGATCTCGCCCAGCGGCAGGGTGTACCGGATCTCGACCCGCTGCGGGGACAGGTAGTCCACCCCGAGCAGGGTCCCGCGGCGGGACTGGCAGAGCTCCATCACGGCGCCGATGTAGTCCGACGGTGCCAGCAGCGACGCGGTCACGACGGGCTCGCGGACGCTGGTGATCTTTCCGTCGGGGAACTCGCTCGGGTTGGTGACGATGTGCTTCGTGCCGTCGTCGACGAGCACCTCGTAGACCACCGACGGTGCGGTCGAGATCAGGTCGAGCGCGAACTCGCGCTCGAGGCGCTCGCGCACGATCTCCAGGTGCAGCAGGCCGAGGAAGCCGCAGCGGAAGCCGAACCCCAGTGCCACCGAGGTCTCCGGCTCCCAGACGAGCGCGGCGTCGTTGAGCTGCAGCTTCTCCAGGGCCTCGCGCAGCACCGGGTAGTCGGTGCCGTCGACGGGGTAGAGCCCGGAGTAGACCATCGGCCGCGGCGGCACGTACTCGGCCAGCGCGACGGTCGCGGGCCGGACCGCGGAGGTCACCGTGTCCCCGACGCGGGACTGGCGGACCTCCTTCACCCCGGTGATGAGGTACCCGACCTCGCCGACGCCGAGGCCGTCCGACGTGGGGGTCGGCTCCGGGGAGGAGACCCCGATCTCGAGGACCTCGTGCTCGGTGCCGGTCGACATCATCCGGATCCGCGAACGGCTGCGCAGGTGGCCGTCGACGACCCGGACGTAGGTGACGACGCCGCGGTAGGTGTCGTACACGGAGTCGAAGATCAGCGCCCGCGACGGCGCCGTCGGGTCCCCGGTCGGAGCCGGGATCCGCTCGACGATCCGGTCGAGGAGGTCGGTCACCCCGAAGCCGGTCTTGGCCGAGACCCGCAGGATGTCGGCGGGGTCGCAGCCGACGAGGGTGGCCAGTTCCGCGCCGTAGCGGTCGGGGTCGGCGCCGGGGAGGTCGATCTTGTTGAGCACCGGGACGATCGTGAGGTCGTCCTCCATGGCCAGGTACAGGTTGGCCAGCGTCTGGGCCTCGATCCCCTGGGCGGCGTCGACCAGCAGCACCGCGCCCTCGCACGCGGCGAGCGACCGCGACACCTCGTAGGTGAAGTCGACGTGGCCGGGGGTGTCGATGAGGTTGAGGACGTGCGGGACCTGGTCCGCCGGCGCGGTCGTGGGGCGCCACGGCAGCCGGACCGCCTGGCTCTTGATCGTGATGCCGCGCTCGCGCTCGATGTCCATCCGGTCGAGGTACTGCGCGCGCATGTCGCGGGCGTCGACCACCCCGGTCAGCTGGAGCATGCGGTCGGCGAGGGTCGACTTGCCGTGGTCGATGTGGGCGATGATGCAGAAGTTGCGGATGGAGCCGGGCGGCGTCTGCCCGCTGTCCGCGGTTGCCTTCGACGCGGTCACACCTCCCAGCCTCCCACGGGGGCCCGCCCGCCCGGCGCCCCTCGGGGTGGTCGGGTGCCGGCGTCCGGCCACCCCGAGGGATCGCGCCGATGGGTCGCCGGGGGTGGTGGGCGCCCTCGGTGACCACAAGGGGCCGCGGAGCGGATATCCTCGGGAAGCTGCCCGGTGTGCCCGCTCGTCAGAGCGCGTGCGCGGCCGACGGCCGAGGGCACTCACACCGACTCACACGACACCGACGGCAGGGAACCACATGGCGAACATCAAGAGCCAGCTCAAGCGGATCAAGACCAACGAGAAGGCGCGTCAGCGCAACAAGGCCGTCAAGGCCGAGCTGCGGACCGCCGTGCGCAAGGTCCGCCTCGCCTCCGCGGGCGGCGACACCGAGGCCCTCACCCTCCTCGTGCGCGACGCCTCCAAGCGGCTGGACAAGGCGGCCTCCAAGGGCGTCATCCACCAGAACCAGGCCGCGAACCGGAAGTCCTCGCTCGGGAAGCTGCTCGTCAAGCCCTGAGGCACCCGCGCGGCGTCCGCCTTCGGCCAGGGCCGGACGGAGCGCCCGGCATCGGGGTACCGCACCGCCCGACGACCAGCACGACGGTCGTCGGGCTTCGTGCGTCCCGAGACCGGCGACCGGGTGACAGCGGCCGACCCCGCAGCCACGGCCACGATCGTGCGACCGGCCGACCCGTCATCCCAGCCGCGATGGTCGTGTCATCCGGCCCCGTGCAGCGCGCCGATCCGCAGGACCGCGAGCTCCAGGGCGAAGCCGGGGTCGGTGGTACCGCCCTTGACCGCGATGTCGAGGGCCGCCGCCGCCTCCACCGCGGCCCCGAGGGCGTCCTCCTCCCAGCCCCGAGCCTGGGTGCGGACCCCGGACACCTTCCACGGTGGCACCCCGATCAGACGGGCGACCTCCGCCTCGGGGACGCCGCGACGCAGGCCGTGACAGCGCAGCAGTGACCGCGCCCCGGTCGCGAGGGCACTGGCCAGCAGGACCGGCGCGACGTTGGCGTTGAGGGCGAACCGGAGCCGGGCGACCGCCTGCTCGGTGCGACCGGCGAACACCGCGTCGGCGACGTCGAAGCCGGAGACCTCGGCGTAGCCGCCGTAGTAGACCGCCACGTGCTTCGCGGAGATCGTCGAGATCCCGTCGGGCAGGTCGTCGGCGAGCTGGGCGACCGCCGCCGCGAGCGCCGACAGGTCGACCCCGACCGCCTCGGCCAGGGCCTGGGCCGCCGGCCGCTCGATGCGGACCCCCAGGTGGGCGCCTTCCCCGGCGAGGAAGTCCGGCACCTCCCGCGGCTTCGGCCGCTCGCACGCGACGACCGCGGCACCCGCCCGGCGCAGCGCGTCCACCACCCCGCGCCCGCGGTTGCCCCCGGGGTGGACGACGACGAGGGCGCAGTCCGGGTCCGGCGCCGCGGCCAGGGAGACCAGCTCGGCGGCGACCTCGTCGGCCAGGACGTCGGCGCCGTTGAGCACCACCACCCGGCTGGTGGAGAAGAGCGAAGGCCCCACCAGGCCCGCGACCGCGCCGCGACCGAGGCCGCCGCCGTCGACCTGCTCGACCTCGGCGGCGGGCTCCTCGGCCCGGACGGTCGCGATGATCTGCGCGACCGCGCGGGAGCGCCGGAGCTCCTCGGGCCCGTGGACGACGGTCACCGTCCCCAGGCCGCAGACCGGCGCCGGCGCCTGCGCGGGTCTCGGTGGCGGGGTCATGGCTCGAGGATCCCAGAGCCGTCGGACAGGACGTCACCTCGCTCACCTGGGCAGGACGAGCGGGCCGACGACGACCCCGATCAGGATGCCCGCCGCGGGCAGGGCCACCGCGCGGCGGGCGAGCAGGACCGGTCCCCAGCGCAGCCCGGCGCCGGCGAGGGCCAGCGCGCACCCGGCGCCGACCCATCCCGCGGGCCACCCGACCGCGGCGCCCGGGAGGTGCGCGCACGCGTGCGCGACGGCGGCGAGCCACCACGCGGCCGGGGCGGCCCCGAGCGCGACGGCGGCCGACAGGGTCCCGTTCAGCGGGGCGAGGACCGCGGCGAGCAGCCCCAGCACGGTGACCGGGACGACCGCCGGCGCGGCCAGCAGGTTCGCGACCGGACC